>DAIUEM010000001.1:0-23965 GCA_036845105.1 Actinomycetota bacterium
AACTCGCTCTTGTTGCCCGTCGCCAGCACGAGCCCCCCCCGCTTATTCGACAGCGCCATCAGCAGGTTGCCGCGGATCCGGGCCTGCAGGTTCTCCTCGGCCACGCCGCTCTGTGTCCCCGCGAACAGGTCGGCGAGGGCGGCCAGGTACGCGCGGAACGCCTCCTCGATCGGCAGGACGTCGAGTCGGATCCCCAGTCGACGCGCGACCTCGGTGGCGTCCTCGAGGCTCTCGGCCGAGGAGTACGGCGACGGCATCGCGAGGGCGTGGACGGCGTCGGATCCGAGCGCGTCCGCCGCGAGAGTGGCCACCATCGCCGAGTCGATGCCGCCGGAGAGCCCGAGCACGACCTCGCCGAACCCGTTCTTCCGCACGTAGTCCCGCAGGCCGAGCGCGAGCGCCCGGTACACCTCCTCGGGGCCCTCGGGCCAGGGGTCGCGTTCGGGGCGGGTCGCGACCGCCCACGTCGCGCCGCCGCGGATGTCCTGCAGCTCGACGACGAGCAGGTCCTCGGTGAACGCCGAGGCGCGGTGCACGAGCTCACCGTCGGGGCTCACGACCATCGAGCAGCCGTCGAAGACGAGCTCGTCCTGGCCGCCGACGGCGTTCACGTACACGATCCACGCGCTGGTCTCCCTGGCTCGGGCGGCGCACACATCCAGTCGTTCGAAGCGCTGGCCCACTTGGTAGGGGGAGCCGTTGATGCTGATGATCAGCTTGGTCCGCGTGTAGCCGTCGAAGGGCGGACCCGGCCCCCACGCGTCCTCGCAGACGGACAGGCCCAGGTGCGCGCCGCCGATGTCGACGACGCAGCCGTCCCGACCGGGGACGAAGTACCGGCGCTCGTCGAAGACGCCGTAGTTCGGGAGCTTGATCTTGTGGTACGTCGCTCGGACCTCGCCCTCACGCAGCAGGGCCGCACCGTTGTGGACGCCGCGATCGCTCCGATCGATGAAGCCGGTCAGCACGGCGCACCCGTCCGCGGTACGCCGGGCGAGTTCGTCGAGCGCCTCGAGGTTGTCCTGGACGAACTCGGGGTGCAGGACGAGGTCCTCGGGCGGGTAGCCGGTGATCGCGAGCTCGGGGAAGCAGACGATGTCGACGCCGGCCTCGGTCGCGCGGAAGGTCCACTCCCGCAGACGCTCGACGTTGCCCTCGAGGTCGCCGACGGTGGTGTTCAGCTGGCCGAGCGCGATCCGGACCACACGGGAAGCCTAGCCGCGCCGGCCGACGCGGTCGTCACTCGATGCCGCCGATGTCCAGGTTGTAGGCCTCCCAGACCAGGTCGGCCCCGTGCTGTCGATGCCGCACGATGTGCCCGAACAGGCGCTGGATGTCGTCGCGAGCCTCCTCGAGGCTCCACGTCGTCCCGACGGGCGTCGTCCGCAGGCGGGCGATGGCCTCGGAGGTCGTGTCCCGCAGCACGGGGTGCTCCTGACGTAGGCGCTGCACGGCTGTGGCCAGGCGTGGGGCGTTCTCGAGGATCTCGTCGTAGAGCCCGCTGGGGCGCTCGGTCACCTCGATGTGGTCTTCGATCGTCTCCCGCAGATGCGTGAGCGCGGCGACCACCTCGCGGGCCCACGCGTCCTCGCGACCCGACGCAGGGCCGGAGAGCGCCTCCTCGGCCGCGACGAGGGCGTCGTGGATGTCGACGCGGAGACGGCGCGCCTCGGCGAGGGAGGGTGTGGGCTCGTGTTCGGCGTCGTCCATGGCCGCACACAGTAGCCGAGGCGCCTCGGCCGCACCAAGGCGGGCATCGCCGTGGCGGTAACCAGGTGGTTCCTCCCCGCCGAACCCCCTAATGTTGCCGCCGTGGTCCGAGTGGCGTCCGAGGCGCAGGTCCCCGCCCGCTCCTCCTCCTCACGCCCGTACGTGCCCCGGTTGCTGCTCCAGCGGCTGACGACGGCCCCGCAGGAGCGGGCATGGAGCGTCGATGGGACGGTCGTGTTCGTCGACATCTCCGGGTTCACGAAGCTCTCCGAACGGCTCTCGGCGCACGGTCGCGAGGGTGCCGAGCAGGTGACGGAAGCGATCGAGGGGTGCTTCAGCGCCCTGCTCTCGGTCGCGTACGCGAACGGAGGCGGTCTGATCAAGTTCGGCGGTGACGCGCTGCTGATGCTGTTCGACGGTCCGGGCCACGTGGAGCGCGCCGCGCGCTCCGCGGTCTGGATGCGGCGCATGCTCCGCGAGGTCGGTCGGGTCGAGCTGCCCGGCGTGAAGCTCCAGCTCCGGATGTCCGTGGGGATGCACACCGGGCGTTTCGACATGTTCCTCGTCGGCGACTCGCATCGGGAGCTCCTCGTGACCGGCCCCGCGTGGAGCCGCACGGTCGAGATGGAGCACGAGGCCGAGGCCGGCGAGATCCTCGTGAGCCCCGAGGCGGCGGCGGTGCTCCCGGCCCGGTGCATCGGGCGCGACAAGGGGCCCGGGCGGCTGCTCGTCCGCGAGCCTCGCGACGTCCCGCCGCTCGGCGACATCGCGCTGGACGAGCACGTCCCGGAGGAGACGGCACGCTGCCTGTCGGTCGCCGTTCGCGAGCACGTGCTGGCGGGCGGCGGCGCCCCCGAGCACCGGCCGGTCACGGTCGCCTTCCTCCACTTCGACGGGACGGACGAGATGCTCCGCGCCGAGGGCGCCGAGGTGACCGCACTCGCCCTTCAGGATCTCGTCGAGACCGTACAGGCCGCCGTCGACCACCACGGCGTGTGCTTCCTCGGATCCGATGTCGACGCCGACGGCGGCAAGATCATCCTCACGGCCGGCGCGCCGAGCGTCACCGGGGACGACGAGGAGCGCATGCTGCTCGCGCTGCGGAGCATCGTCGAGACCGTGACGCGGATCCCGATCCGGATCGGCGTGAACCGGGGCGCCGTGTTCGCCGGCGACATCGGGCCGTCCCACCGTCGGACGTACACGGTGATGGGCGATGCGGTGAACCTGGCCGCACGCCTCATGGCCAAGGCCGAGCCGGGCAGGATCTACGCGACCGCGGAGGTGCTGGACCGGTCGGCCACGCGGTTCGCCGTCACCGAGCTCGAGCCGTTCAGCGTGAAGGGCAAGGCCAGGCCGGTGCAGGCATGGGAGGTCGGCGAGGCGATCGGCTCTCGCGGGCGCGAGTCAGGACCGGGGCGCTTCATGCTCCTCGGACGCGAGCGCGAGGTCGCCGCGCTCGAGGAGGCGCTGGCCTCGGCCCGCGGGTGCCGCGGACGGCTGGTCGAGATCTCGGGGGAGGCGGGGATCGGGAAGACGCGGCTGCTCGAGGAGCTGCGCGAACGTGCCTCGGGCATGCCGGTGCTGCGGGCAACGTGCGAGGCGTACACGAGCTCCACGCCGTACGTCGCCTGGCGCGAGCTCCTGCGGGAGGCGTTCGACCTGTCGTGGGAGGACCCGCCCGAGGTCGTCCTGCGGCGGCTCGGCGAGCTCGTCGAGCGCGAACGGCCCGACCTGCTGCCGTGGCTGCCGCTGCTCGCGGTCGTCTTCGACGTGGAGGTCCCGACCACCCCCGAGGTCGAGGAGCTCGCTCCCGAGTTCCGTCGCACGAAGCTGCACGAGGTCGTCCTTCGGTTCCTGCGGGCCACGCTCCTCGATGCGACCCTCGTCGAGGTCGAGGACGTTCACCTGATGGACGAGGCATCGGCCGATCTGTTCCGCGCGCTCGCGGACGAGCTCGGGACGATGCCGTGGCTCGTCGTCCTCACGCGCCGTCCGGGATCGGACGGTCTCGTCGCGCCGGACCGTCCGTGGCTGATCCGGGTCGAGCCTCGGCCGCTCGACCACGCGGCGACGGTCGCGCTCGCCGAGGCCGCCACCGAGACCCTTCCGCTCCCGGCGCACGTGGTGCAGGTGGTCGCGGAGCGCTCGGGGGGCAACCCCGAGCTCCTGCTCGACCTGGTGCAGGCCGCGCAGACCTCGGACGTCGCGCACCTGCCCGACTCGGTCGAGGCCGCCGCGCTCGCGGTGGTGGACCGTCTGGCGCCCGAGGACCGCACCCTCGTGCGGCGCGCGGCGGTCCTGGGGCTGAGCTTCCATCCTCGGTTCCTCGAGGACCTGCTCGAGGACGGCGAGGCGCCGCCCGACGCCGACCGATGGGCGCGGCTGTCGGAGCTGTTCGAGGACGAGGACGAGGGGTACGTGCGGTTCCGTCGGGCGGTCGTTCGCGACGCCGCGTACGGGGGGCTGCCGTTCCGGACGCGACGCCGGCTCCACGGTCTGGTCGGCGCGCGGATGGAGCGTGAGCTCGGCGCGCAGGCGGACGAGTCGGGCGGGATCCTGTCGTTGCACTTCGTGATCGCCGAGGAGTTCGAGAAGGGCTGGCGCTACGCGCTGCTCGCCGCCGAGCGCGCCGTCCAGATCTACGCGAACGTGGAGGCGGCGCGGTTCTACGAGCGGGCGATCGAGGCGGGTCGTCGCGCCGGCCGGGAAGCGACCGAGCTCCTGCCGGTGTGGGAGTCGCTCGGCGACGTCCGGCACCGGGCGGGCCTCCACGCGGCAGCCGGCCGCGCCTACGCCGAGGCGCGTCGCCTGAGCGCCTCCCAACCGATCCCGAGCGCCCGCCTGCTGTACAAGCGGGCGCTGATCGAGGAGAGCATGGGCAAGCTCCCGCAGGCGCTGCGATGGCTCACCCGCGCCAGGCGGACCGTGGAGGAGGTCCCCGGCCGGGAGGCGCTCCGTGAACGGGCGCACACGGACGCTCGGTACGCAGCGGTCCTGCAGGCCGAAGGTCGCAACCGAGCCGCGATCCGCGTGGCGCTGCGGGCCCGGTCGGAGGCCGAGGAGGCCGGCTTCCCGGAGACGGTGGGCGACGCCGAGAACATCCTGGGCGTGGCGAAGGTGGTCCTCGGGGAGCCCGAGTACGAGGACCACTGGCGGCGAGCGCTCGAGCTGTTCGAGGGCATCGGCGACCTCCCGAAGCAGGCGATGGTGCTCGCGAACCTGGGCGCCGGCGCGTACCTCGAGGGTCGGTGGTCGGAAGCGCTCGAGCTGAACGAGCGCGCGCGTGACCTCCGGCGCAGGACCGGCGACCCGACGAACGTCGCGCTCGCGGACCTCAACATCGGCGAGATCCTGCTCGACCAGGGGCGGTACGAGGCGGCCGAGACGCTCCTTCGCGATGCCGGGCGGGTCTGGCGGGCCTCCGAGGACCACTTCAACCTGGGGATCTGCCTCGGCTACCTGGGCCGCCTGGAGGTCCGGACCGGCCGGTTCGAGGCCGCGATGCGCCGTTTCGAGGACGCCCGCGCGGAGTTCGCCTACGTGGGCGCGCACGGGGACACGCTGGAGGCGGACGCCCGGATCGCCGAGGCCCTGCTGTTCATGGACGACGCGGCCGGGGCCCTCGCGATGGCCGACCACGTGCGCGAGGAGCTCCGCGCCGGTGTCGGGCCGGGCTTGCTCACGCCGCTGGTCGAGCGTGTCCGCGGCTACGCGCTGATCCAGAAGGGTGACCTGGCGGGCGCCCGCGAGGCGCTCGAGGCCAGCCTGCGCGCGGGGCGTGAGCGCGGCGCCGAGCACGAGGTCGCCTTCACGCTGCAGGCGCTCCTCCGGCTTGCCCGCGTGGCGGGCTGGGCGCCCGGGGACGGCTGGCGCTCGGAGAGCGGCGTCCTGCTCGATCGCCTGGGCATCGTGGCCGTCCCTGCGGTTCCGTTGCCTCCGCCGGGCTCAGGGCGGTCCCACCTCGGGACCGCCCTCCGTGGAACGTCCGGTCAGCGCCGGCTGAACGCCGGGTCGAACTTCCCGTAGAAGTGGTCCGTGACCTGCATCTCGTTGTCCGGCGCCGTCTCCGTGCCGAACAACTCCGACTCCTGGGCCGTGAGGCACCACGGGAAGGAGCTCGAGAGCGCGGGGCCCGGGTTGCACCACTCGACCTCGGCCGGCGAGCCGCCGGGGAGGGTGATGAGCGTCGCCGGCACCGGCGTCTCGGCCGGCTCGGGTGCCCAGACGATGTCCACGAGGAACTCGGCCTGCTGCCCGTCGACGATCGACTCGTCCTTCTCGAGGAACACGTCCTGGTCGGTCCCGTTGCGCGAGAAGGTCACGTTGTAGGGGACGTCCTGCGTGCACGCTCCGACGTCGATCCGCTCGATCGTGAACGTGATGCCCTCGCCGGTGCTGGTGATCCGCTCGTTGCAGTCCAACTGGTCGCCGTAGAAGGTCGAGATCTCGAACAGGGAGTCGAGCGTGCTGGCCACGAGCGGTTCCTCTGAGGCGGGCGTCCCGTCGGCGCCGCCCTCCAGCGAGAAGGAGCCGACGCGGTCCTTCGGGCTGAGCACGATGGTGTCGAAGGGCTCGGGTGCGGGCGTCTCCGGGTTCAGGTCCGTGGCGATCTCCCAGCGGACGTTGTCGCGGGCGCCGGAGTCCGGGCCGTTGTCGGAGAACGCCGGGTTGCTGAGCTCGGCGGTGCCGACCGGCTGCCCGTCACGGTACAGATCGGCCTGCACGACCACGTTGAACTTGCCCTCGACGTCGAGCTGCGCGGCCGAGACGACCTTACCGTCCAGGGTGCCGGCGAGTGAGAGCGTGAGCGACTGGTCGGCGTCCACCCGACCGCAGGAGGTGCCCTTGCCCTCGTTGTACTTCGCACCGAGACCGTACGGACTGAAGCCGACGCTCGCGGTGACGCCGTCCGGCGAGCTCGAGGTGATCCCACCCCGGCCCGAGAGCGTCACGAACCTCGACGCCGGTTGGAGGGACACGATGCATTTCCCGTTGATCGAGATGTTCTGGTCGGTCCCGCCGTAGCTGAACCGGTTGCCGTCGGCTCCCAGGTGGAGCCGGAGGACCCCCTGGGGAACGGTGATCGGCGGATCCTCGTCGGTGACGGCGGCGGCGCCGCCCGGGAACGTCGCCAAGCCGGCCACGACGGCGGCGAAGACCGCCATCCCCGTCCACCTGCGGCGCCACGTCTGGGTGCGCGACATCGAACCCTCCCTCTCCCGGCGTCGCGTCGGTTCGGGCGCTTCCCGACCGGGCCATCCGGATTAGGCCGAGCAGCCTACTCCGTATCCCCCGTTGTGGCGAGCCCCATCCGGACGACGCACGCCGATGCATGGGTACCGCGGCTCGAGCGAGGAGCCGCTCAGAGGATGGGCAGGTACCGCTCGAGCTCGTAGGGGGTCACGTACGCCTTGTACGAGTCCCATTCCTCGCGCTTGTTGCGGATGAGGAACTCGTGGACGTGCTCGCCGAGGACGTCCACGAGGATCTTGGACTCGGCGGCGAGCTCGATCGCCTCGTAGAGGTCCTCCGGGAGCGATCGGATCCCGGCCGCCCTGCGCTCGTCCTCGCCCATCTCGTAGATGTTGTTGGATGCCTGCGGCGGCAGCTCGTGGTCGTTCTCGATGCCCTCGAGCCCGGCGGCGAGCATCGTCGCGAACGCGAGGTACGGGTTGCACGCGGGGTCCGGGGAGCGGTACTCGATCCGCGTGGCGGCCTCCTTGCCGGGCTTGTACATCGGCACGCGGACGAGCGCCGAGCGGTTCCGGCTCGCCCAGCAGACGTACACCGGCGCCTCGTAGCCGGGGACGAGCCGCTTGTAGGAGTTGACCCACTGGTTGGTGACCAGGGTGATCTCGGGGGCGTGGCGCAGGATGCCGGCGATGTACGCCTTCGCCGTCTTCGAGAGGTGGTGCTCGTCGTCCGCGTCGAAGAACGCGTTGCGGTCGTCGGTGAACAGCGACTGGTGGGTGTGCATCCCGCTGCCGTTCACGCCCTGCTTCGGCTTCGGCATGAACGTCGCGTAGATCCCGAACTCCTGGGCGACCTCCTTGACGGTGAGCCGGTACGTCATCACGTTGTCCGCCATCGTGAGGGCGTCCGTGTACCGCAGGTCGATCTCGTGCTGGCTTGGGGCGACCTCGTGGTGGACGTACTCGACCGGGATGCCCATCGACTCGAGGTACGTGACCGTGCGTTTGCGCCAGTCCGTCGCGACGTCGAGCGGCGTCTCGTCGAAGTAGCTGCTCTGGTCCAGGAAGGTCGGCTCCTCGAGGCTCTTGAAGTAGAAGTACTCGAGCTCCGGCCCGACGTAGAACGTGAACCCCATCTCGGCGGCCCGTTGCAGCTGACGCTTCAGTACGTAGCGGGGGTCGCCCTCGAAGGGCGTCCCGTCGGGGTTCAACACGTCGCAGAACATCCGCGCGACCTGCGCCTCGGTCCTCCACGGGATCAGCTGGAACGTGCTCGGGTCGGGCACGGCCACCATGTCGGACTCCTCGATCCGGCTGAAGCCGTCGATCGACGAGCCGTCGAAGCCCATCCCCTCGGTGAAGGCGCCCTCGAGCTCCTGCGAGGTGATCGTGAACGCCTTCAGGAACCCCAGGACGTCCGTGAACCACAGGCGGACGAAACGGATCCCTCGCTCCTCGATCGTGCGAAGGACGTACTCGGCCTCGGCGGACAGCGCCATCTCGTCACTCCTTGCTCGGGCTGGGCCGAGCCTATCGGACCCCGCGGCACCCTCGGTTACGGGGAGGTGAACTCCCTCGCCAACGTGGGTGTGGGCTACTCGATCGGCCGCAGGAGCTGGGCGGCCTTCGGCTGGCGGGACACCAGCGCTGCGCTCAGACCCGCTAGGATCGGCGTGGCGAGGAGCACGATCCCGAGGGTCGTCCACGGCACGACGATCGGGTAGCCGCGCGCCTGTGCGATGCGGAACACCGCCGCCGGGAGGAACCCCACGGGCGCGGCGAGGAACCCCGCGAGCAGGGCCGTGACGAGCGCGCGCGAGCCGGCGACGGCGCGACGGATCCGCGGCTCCCCTCCGACCGCGACCAGGATCGCCTGATCGCGACGCGACTCGGCGCCGACAAGCGCGACGATCACGAACACGATCGCGAGCGCGAGCATCGATGCGATGACTGAGACGAGGAGTCGGGCGCCACCCTCGCCGGAGCTGTAGTCGCCCGCCGCTCGGACCGAGGTCCCCGAGTGCCGGGCCGCCACATCCTTCGCGCGGTCGATCTGCTCCTCGTCGAGCGGCGCCGCCGCCCGGAGGACCATCTGTGGGTACCCGATCGAACTCGCGCTCGCCGAGAACCCGAGCTCGTGGGCGCGCGCCTGCGAGATCATGTAGATGCCGCTCGTCGCGTTGTACGTCGCCGAGCCGGCTTCGGACGCTGGGAACGTCATCGACCGCCGCTCTCGGGCGCCAACGTAGACCTTCACCGTCGCGTCGTCGGCGACGCCGGGTTCGAGATCGATGCTGTCGGGACCGAGCCCGACGACCTTGCCCGCCTCGAGCGCGGGGAGGCCATCCTCCGCGTGCAGAACGCGGAGGAGCTCGCCGTCATCGACCAGGAGCTGGCCGCCGATCCACCAGGAGCCGTTCGCGTCCGTATGCTCCGGCCCGTGCACCGTCAAGACCCGTTCGACGCTCTGCTCGCGCCGCTCCTCGGTCGCGACGAGAGGTATCAGCGGCGCGAGTGCCGAGCCGGGCAGGGCTCGACGGAGCTCGGTCTCGACGGCAGGATCCCAGTCCGCGCCGCGGCCGACGAGCTCGATCATCAGCTGGTCATCGGCCAGGTACGGGACCCGGCGGTCGGCCGCCTCCTGGCTGAGGGTGATCGCCGAGACCGCGACCGGGACCGCGAGCGCGATCACCGCGGCCGCGAGCGCCGTGCCTGTCCGCCGGCTGTGGCGAGCGATGTCCCTCGTCGACAGGCGCGGGATCGGCGGCAGGGCGCCGGCGATCCTGCCGGTCCACGTCACGAGCAGCGGGATCGCGATCAGGAACCCCGCTGTCATGATGATCACCCCAGTGACCAGCCCGGTTCCAGAGTGCGAAGGGGTGGCCAAGATCACGATCGCGCATCCAACCGCGACGGCCGTCATTCCGGTCGCGGCGATCCGCCCCGGTCGCCTGGGCGTCGGGAGGCGCCCGGCCAGGGCCTGGAGCGTCGTGAGGCGACCCGCCGTCCGGGCGGGCCCGAGCGCCGCCAGCGCGCCGGCCATCGTGCCAAGCGCCACTGCGCCGACGAGGGGCTGGAGCGGGATCTCGACGGGGCCGACGAGCTGGCCGGCGAATGCGTTCAGGTGCGGATGGATCGCGAAGGCGCAGGCTATCCCCAGCGCGACACCCGCGAGCGAGCCGAGGAACCCAAGCGTGACACCACCCGTGAGCACGGTTGCGCGGATGTGACCGGGCTCCCCCCCGGCCGCTCCGAGCAGGCCGAGCGTGCGGAGCTGGCGCCTTGCGCCGACCGCGAACGCGGCGCCGGCGATCAGGCCGGTTCCCAACAGCACCAGAACCGTGACGGCGAACGACCATCCCGTTGCCCTGTTGGGGTTCTCCTCGGTCAGCTGGATCATCGAGGCTCGCGTGTCGATGCCGCCCTCCAGGCCCGGAACGCGTTTGAGCGCCGTCACGGCCTGCTCTATGGACGTGCCGGACGGGAGGTCGACGAGGAAGGCCTCCGTGTCGACCACGTTCGGCCTCGTGGCCTCGAGCGCGTCGAACGATCCGGGACCGAGGATCGCGACCGGGAACGTCGGCTCGCGGCGCTGAACCGCCGTCCCGGTGACCCGGAACGCGAAGCCGATTTCCTCGAGCGTCGCCGTGCCCCCGATGTCCGCCTGCAGGCTGTCGAGCAGCCGTGGGCTCACCGCCCCTTCGCCGGACGCCGACGGGAACCGACCGTTCACGAGCGCGAGCAGGCCGCGGCCCGGGGGTCGGTCCACCGGGATGGAGACCTCGGTGAGGAAGATCTGAGTGAACGTTCCGCCGATGGCGGTCTCGGTGTAGGCGGAGCGCTGCTCGGCGACGGTCGTACCGGCCGCCAGCGCGTCCTGGATGTCCGCGACGTCGACTCCTTTCGATGGATAGACGAGCAGGTCCGCGCTCCCCATCGCGGCCAGTGCTCGCTCCGCCGGGGTCTCGGTCGCGGTCCGGATCGCGATCGCCGCAGTGACGAGCCCGCCGATCGGCAGGGCGACCATCGCGACGACTAGCAGGCTCCTCCACCTCGCGCGCCAGGCCTGGCGCAAGGCGACGCGAGCAACGGCTCGGTACGCGGGGGCGCTCATCGCGTGGCCGCGTCGGACAGTAGGGACTCGGGCCCCTCCGGGGACCGGGTCTCGTCGGCGATCCGACCGTCGCGCAGGAACACGACCCGATCGGCCCACGCGGCGAACCGCGCGTCGTGCGTCACCAGAACGCCGCTGCCGCCGCGGTCGCAGTGACCCCGCAGGAGGCGAAGCACCTTCTCGCCGGTCACCGAGTCGAGCGCGCCCGTGGGCTCGTCGGCGAGCAAGAGGATGCGCTCGCCCACGACCGCTCGCGCGATCGCGACCCGCTGTTGCTCGCCGCCGGAGAGCTCCTCGGGGAACCGGTCCGCGAGCTCGGTCATCTCGACCCGCTCGAGGGCCTCGAACGCCCTCGCACGGGCCTGGCTCGTGGCGACCCCGTCGAGCTCGAGCGGGAGCGAGACGTTCTCGGCGGCGGTGAGCCCGTCGATCAGGTTCAGCTGCTGGAACACGTAGCCGATCCGCCGGCGGCGGAGCCGGGCGAGCTCGCGCACGCCGAGCGTCGACAGGTCGACCGCCTCGACCGTGACGGTGCCCTCGGTGGGCGTGTCGAGCCCGCCGGCGAGCGAGAGCAGCGTGGTCTTTCCCGAACCGCTCGGGCCCATCACCGCCACGAGCTCGCCGGGTTCGACCGTCATCGAGACCTCGGTCAGGGCGTCGACCTCGAGGTGACCGCCGCCGAACCGCTTGGTGACGCGGGAGAGCTCGAGCGTTGGGGTCATCGGAGCACCTCCGCGGGCGGCGTGATCTTGACCGGCTCGTTGGCGCCCTCCGTGGGCGCGGCTGCACGCGTGCCAGAGCCGAACGGGCGGGCCTTCGTGAGACGCGCCTCGCAGGCGTCGAGCCACCGCACGCGCGCCTCGGTCTTGAAGATCAGCGAGTCGACCAGGAACGCCCAGCCGAGGTCGTCCTCGAGCCCGTCGCGCTTCAACCGCGTGTACTGCTGCAGCAGCTCGACGGCGCCTCGGCGCTCGGCCTGGATCACCGCGGCGGGGTCGCCGTTCGCGCCGCCGACCGCCATCACGAGCTTCAGCACGAGCTGGTCGCGGCCGGGCGAGCGGTCGATCGGTCGGTCGTACCACTCGGCCAGTCGCCGGCGGCCAGCTGGCGTGATCTCGTGCGGGCGCTGGCGCTCGATCCCGCCGTCGAGCTGCCGGACCAAGCCCTCCCGCTCGAGCCGGTCGAGGCTCGTATACACCTGGCCGACATTGAGCGGCCAGACGCCACCCGTCCGCCGCTCAAACTCCTGCTTGAGTCGAAGGCCGTAGCTCGGGCCCTCATCGAGGATCGAGAGGAGGCTCATCGGGACCGACATAACGCCGCTCCTATACTCGGTATCATCGCGAGTATGCTCGGCCCGCGCGTGCCTGTCAAACGGGCGGCGCAAGGCGTCTACGATGCGCGGATGGGGTGGACAGTGTGATGACGCCCGAGGACCTGGGCCGGACGCTCGCGGAGGCGCCGGATCCGGAGCTCGCGCGCGTGGCGCTCTCGCGCGTGGGCGAGGACCCCGACGCCCGCGAGACGCTCGGGCGCCCCGACGTCCTCCCGGTCGCCGTGCGTCTGCTGGGCTTCTCGAGGGCGGCCACCGACTTCCTGGTCCGGCATCCCGAGGACACGGGCGCGCTCGGCGACGTTCGACCCCGCGATCGTTCCGAGCTCGACCGCGAGCTCGCGGAGGACGTCGAGCGCCGGGGCCAGCGGGACGGGCTCCGCCTGTTCCGCCGACGGGCGATGCTGCGGGTGGCGGCCCGGGACCTCGGCGGCGCGTCGCTCGAGGACGTCGTGGCGGAGATCAGCGCGGTCGCCGAGGCGTGTTCGGCCCTCGCGTGCCGGATTGCCGCGCCCGACGGCCTGGCGGTGGTGGCGCTCGGCAAGCTCGGGGGCGCGGAGCTCAACTACGCGAGCGACGTCGACCTGCTGTTCGTGCACGCGGGCGCCGGCCCGGCTCGAGCCGACCAGGCCGAGCGGCAGGCGGCGGCGTTCGTCCGCCTGCTGTCTGAGCCGACGGCCGAGGGCATCGCGTTGCGCGTGGACCCGACGCTCCGCCCGGGCGGCCGAGCCGGCGTGCTCTCGCGCTCGCTCGACGCGATGCGCGAGTACTACGCCGCCCAGGCGGCGACGTGGGAGCGCCAGGCCCTCATCAAGTCGCGTCCGGTCGCGGGCGACGTCGAGCTCGGTTCGGCGTTCGTCGAGGCGGTGGCTCCGTTCGTCTACCCCGAGCACCTGGCGCCGCAGGCGATCGACGAGGTGCGGCGCGTGAAGGTGCGTCTCGAGGAGTACGTCCGCGCCCGCGGCAAGGCCGCCGTGGAGGTGAAGCGCGGATGGGGCGGGATCCGGGACGTCGAGTTCGCCGTGCAGCTGCTGCAGATCGTGCACGGCCGCCGTGACGAGCGGCTCCGGGAGCCGAACACGCTCCGCGCGCTCGCCACCCTCGCGGCCGAGGGCTACGTCGCGAGGTCCGACGCCGACACGCTCGCCGACGCGTATCGGTTCCTCCGGACGCTCGAGCACCGCCTGCAGATCGTGCGGGACATCCAGACCCACGACCTGCCGGCCGACCGCGCGGCGCGGACGACACTGGCCCGCTCGCTCGGCCTCGACGGCGCCGACGCGTTGCAGGTCGAGTTCGAGCGGCAGACGTCGCTCGTGCGCGGTCTGCACGAGCGCCTGTTCTACCGTCCGCTGCTCGAGGCCTTCGCCGGGCCGACCGCGCCGAGGCTCGGCGTCGACCGCGCCGCCACCGAGGAGCTGCTCGAGGGTCTGGGGTTCGCCCACCCCACGGCCTCGTACGAGGTGCTGTCTCGGCTCGTCGACCCGTCGACTCGGCTGGGGAAGGTCCTGGCGCACGTCTTCCCGGTGATGGCGCCAGCCCTGGCGCTCGCGGCGAGCCCGGACGCCGCGATCGTGCGGCTCGAGCGGGTGGTCGGGGCGGCGGCCGCCGAGCCCCGGATCGCGGACACGCTGACCGGCGACCCGGGCGTCGCGCGACGGCTGGCGCACGCGGTCGGCGCGTCGTCCTTCGCGACGGATGCGCTCGCGGCCCGGCCGTCGCGGGTGCTGGCGCTCGAGGACGAGGGGGTTGGGGATCCGCAGGCCGCGCTCGTGTCGGTCGTCGCCCGCGCCGCCGCGCGCGAGCTCCAGCCGAAGGAGACGGGCCTCGCGCTCTCGGCCGTGGCCGATCGGGTGGTCCGCGAGGCCGTCGAGGCGGCGGCGCCCGAGCTGCCGTTCGCGGTGATCGGTCTCGGCAAGCTGGGCGCCGAGGAGCTGAACGTGGCCTCGGACCTGGACGTCGTGTTCGTGTACGAGGGCGAGGGGACGGACGCGTTCCGCCTGGGCGCCGAGGCCGCCGAGCGGGTGATCGCCGGGATCCGCGAGGCGGGGTGGGAGCCCGACGCCGACCTGCGGCCCGAGGGCCGCAGCGGCCCGCTGGCGAAGTCGTTCACGGCGTACCTCGAGTACTGGGAGCGCTACGCCGAGACGTGGGAGTTCCAGGCGCTCCTGCGGGCTCGGTCCGTCGCCGGGGACGAGGCGCTCGGTCGTCGGTTCTGCTCGTTCGCGGTGGACTTCGCGTACCCGGAGTACCTGCCTCGCGAGCGCGCGGCCGAGGTCGTCCGGATGCGCCAGCGGATCGAGCGCGAGCGTGTCCACCCGGTCGAGGCCGGGACCTTCCACTTCAAGCTCGGGCACGGCTCGCTCGCCGACGTGCAGTTCGCCGTCGAGCTCGCGCTGATGCGCCACGGGGGCGCGCACCCCGAGGTCCGTTCGCGACGAACGCTCGACGCGATCGAGGCGCTCGCCTCGGCGCGGCTCCTCGAGGACGCCTCGGCGCGCGCGCTCGGCGAGGCGTTCGTGTTCCTGTCGGGCGTGAAGAACGCGCTCGAGATGGACCGCCGCGTCCACGCCGAGGCGGTCCCGGCGTCGCCGCAGGAGCAGGTGGTGCTGGCCCGGCGCCTGGGGTACGAGGAGTACCCTCGCCAGTCGTTCCTGGACGACTACCTGCGGATCACGCGGCGGGCGCGCCGGGCGATGCTCCGGGTGTTCCGGGACGCTCAGGGGTAGCGACCGGTCGAAGGAGGTCGGAGCATGCTGAAGGAGTTCAAGGAGTTCATCTCGCGCGGCAACCTGGTCGACCTGGCGGTCGCGTTCATCATGGGCGTGGCGTTCACGGGTGTCGTCACCGCCCTCACCGACGTGATCCTCGGGACGGTTAGCTACGTCGTCGGCGGTGACGTGTCGTTCGACCGTTTCGGCGTTCACCGGAACGGCGAGATCGTGATCCCGTACGGAGCGTTCCTCACCGCGCTCGTCAACCTGCTGCTCGTGGCCGCGGCGCTCTTCTTCGTCGTGAAGGCCTACAACCGCTTCGCCCGGCGGAAGGAGGAGACGCCGGCAACGCGTCCGTGCCCGTTCTGCACGACGACGATCTCGAAGGACGCCACGCGGTGTCCGGCGTGCACGAGTCAGCTCGAGTCGGCGGCCGCGTAGCGGCTCGACGTCGTCAGAGCCGGTCGATCGCGCGGGGCTCCATCCGAGGACCGAACGCGGGGGGACGGATGGCTGCGGCCTCGAGCAGCAGCTGGACGCGTCCGCGGTGTGGGCGGTAGGGATCGAGGAGCTCGAGCATCCGCTCGTCCGTCCCACGCGGTTCGCGGGCGAGCGCCCAGGCCACGACGTTCGGGACGTGGAAGTCCCCGACCGAGACGGCATCGGCGTCGCCGAGCGCCACGCGCGCCACCTCGGCCACGCTCCACGGCCCGATGCCTCGCAGCGCGCCGATCCGTCCCTCCGCCTCCTCGAGCGGGAGCTCGACCGCCGCGTCGAGCCACGCCGCCCGAGCGCTGAGCGCACGCAGGACCTCGGCGCGACGGCGCTCGACCCCGAATGGGTGGAACCGCTCGTACGGCATGCCGGCCAAACGCGCCGGGTCCGGCGGGACGATGAGGTCACCCGGCCCGGGCGCCGGCTCGCCGAGCGCCATCGTCATCCGGCGGTAGGCACGTCGCGCCTCGGCCCCGGTCACCTTCTGCTCGAGGACCACGGGGATCAGCCGCTCGGTGACGAGGCCGGTCGAGGGGATCCGCAGACCAGCGAACCGGCGGTGCAGGTCGCGAACGAGCCCCGGCGGAGGGTCGAAGCCCGAGGGGTCGTCGAGCGCGCCGCACCATGCCGGCGCGCCCTCGAGCGCCCACGCCGCGCCCGGCCCCCACGCCTTGGCCTCGACCCCGCCATCGGTCTCGGCGAGGCGGAGCGTGACGGGGCCGTCCGGCGTCCGCGAGGCGCGCCAGACCTCGCCCCGGACGACGCGCATCGTGGGGTCCCCGGCCCCGCGCCGCAGCGGCCCGAGCGTGAGTGCCAGGTGGATCCGCGATGGCGCCGGGACGAACCGCGATGGCATGCTCGGCAGGCTACCGGGCACGTCGAGGAGGGGCGATGGGGAAGCGGCTGATCTCATCCGGCTCGCCGTTCGAGCCGGTCATCGGGTTCTCGCGGGCCGTGGTCGACGGCCATCACGTCGCGGTCGCTGGGACGGCGCCGATCATGGCGGACGGCGGAGAGCCGCCGCCGGACGCGTACGGTCAGGCGAGCCGGTGCCTTCAGATCGTCCTCACGGCGCTCGAGGAGGCGGGCGCGGGGCCGCAGCACGTGATCCGCACGCGGACGTTCCTCGTCCGGGCCGAGGACTGGGAGGCGGTCGGACGCGCCCACGGCGAGGTGTTCGGTGACGTTCGACCGGCGAGCACGATGGTCATCGTGAGCGGGTTCCTCGACCCTCGATGGCTGGTCGAGATGGAGGTCGACGCGATCCTCCCGGTGTGAACGAGCGAGGACGTCCGCGCGGCTCAGATGTCGAAGTACAGCGCGAACTCGTGGGGGTGGGGGCGCAGGCGGACCTGGTCGAGCTCGTGCTGCCGCTTGTACTCGAGCCAGGTGTCGATGACGTCCTGCGTGAACACGCCGCCCTCGAGCAGCCACTGGTGGTCGGCCTCGAGGTTGTCGAGCACCTCCTCGAGCGACCCGGGGACCTGCTTCACGAGCGCCTTCTCCTCCGGCGGGAGGTCGTACAGGTCCTTGTCCATCGGCTCGGGCGGCTCGATCTTGTTCTTGATGCCGTCCAGCCCCGCCATGAGCATCGCCGAGAACGCGATGTACGGGTTGCAGGTCGGGTCCGGCGTGCGGAACTCGAGGCGCTTGGCGGCAGGGCTCTTGTAGAACATCGGGATCCGGATGCAGGCGCTGCGGTTGCGCTGCGAGTACACGAGGTTGATCGGCGCCTCGTAGCCGGGGACGAGCCGGCGGTACGAGTTCGTCGTCGGGTTCGTGAAGGCGAGCAGCGCCGGGGCGTGTGTGAGGAGCCCGCCGATGTACCAGCGCGCGGTGTCGCTGATCCCGGCGTAGCCGACCTCGTCCCAGAACAGGTTCTCGCCCTCGCTCCACAGGCTCTGGTGCGTGTGCATGCCCGATCCGTTGTCCATGAAGATCGGCTTCGGCATGAAGGTCACGGTCTTGCCGGCGCGCCAGGCCGTGTTCTTGACGACGTACTTGTACTTCATGACGTTGTCCGCCGTGGCGAGCAGCGTGCCGTAGCGCATGTCGATCTCGGCCTGACCGGCGGTGCCGACCTCATGGTGATGCACCTCGATCTGGATGCCCACCTTCTGCAGGTTCAGGACCATCTCGCTCCGCAGGTCCTGGTAGTGGTCCATCGGCGGCAGGGGGAAGTAGCCCTCCTTGTACCGGGGCTTGTACCCCCGGTTCGGCTCGCCGCCCAGCTCTCGGTCGCGGCCCGAGTTCCACACGCCCTCGATCGCGTCGAGGTGGTAGTAGCCCTCGTACTGGTTCTGGTCGAACCGGACCGAGTCGAAGATGTAGAACTCGGCCTCCGGCCCCCAGTACGACGTGTCGGCGATGCCTGTCTGCTTCAGGTAGAGCTCGGCCTTGTGCGCGATGTAACGGGGATCGCGCGTGTACATCTCGCCGGTCACCGGGTCCTTCACGAAGCAATGGAGGTTCAGCGTGGGGTGCTCCGTGAACGGGTCCATGTACGCCGTGGAGGCGTCCGGGACCAGGAGCATGTCGGACTCCTGGATCTCCTGGAACCCGCGGATCGAGGACCCGTCGAACCCGAGCCCGTCCTCGAAGCTCTCCTCGCTCAGCTCGGCCGTCGGGATCGAGAAGTGCTGCATCAGCCCCGGCAGGTCCGAGAAACGGAGATCGACGATCTCGACCCCCTCGGTCTTCGCCATGGCCAGCACGTCCTTGGGCGTGGTCACCTGCGCGTCTCCCCCTTCCCTCGCTCGGATCGCATCAGGGTAGGGGGACTCCGGCGCGCTCAGGTTTCCGCGGCGTTAACTCTTGGTTACGCGCCTGGTTACGCGCCGCCTACCCGCGGGCGGGGCCCGCTACTCGCCGAGGAGCCAGCTCTTCTCGGCGACCCTGCTGTCCCGGTACGTCACGAAGACCACGACGCCCCGATACCGGGGGCAGATGTCGTATGCGCGCTCCTCGCGGTGCGGTCCGAGGTGGATGACCTCGCCGCGGGTGTCGAAGATCCGATGGACGCGTGCCTTCCGCATCCCGATCTCGACGCGACGGAACTCTGGCCGGCTGACGCAGTCCCCCGCGGCCGAGGCGGCGATCGGCGCCGAGCCACCTAACAGGGCCACGAGACCGCCCACCGCGAGCGTCTTCCGGAGCCATGTCTTCCGGAGCCATGTCCCGCTCATCCGTTGGCCTCCTCTCAGGAGCGCAGGGGATGAGCGCACCGTACGCCCGGAGCCGGAGAAGCGGAAGCGACGTCCGTCAGGCGGCGTCCGGGCCGATCGGCTCGGGCTCCCAGTCCCGGATCGCCTCCGCGACCTTGACGAGGAGCGCCGCGCCGCCCGCCACCTGTACGAGCCGGCCGACCGGGGTCTTGAAGAACGGGTGCTGGAGCACGAGCGGCGCGCTCGCGATCAGCAGCTTGGCCGCGAGGCCGCGGACGCGGCGCCCCGTCGGGGTCGCCAGCCAGGCCTCCGCCTCGTCGATGCCGCGGTCGAGGGCACGCTCCGCCTCGTCGAACCAGCGGCGGAGCTCACGCGTGGAGGGTAGGACCGAGCGGGCCATCGCCTCGACGATACCCCAGCGGACCGCCCGCTACGCCTCCGCCGCGCGGTACCCCACGCCGCGGACCGTCTCGACGAGGGCCTCCTGCTCCGGGCCGAGCTTGGCGCGCAGCCGCCGGACGTGGACGTCGACCGTGCGCGTGCCCCCGTAGAAGTCGTACCCCCAGACCTCACGGAGCAGCGTGGGACGGGTGAACACGCGACCCGGACGCTCGGCGAGGAACCGCAGCAGCTCGAACTCCTTGTAGGTGAGGTCGAGCGTCCGGCCGCCCACCGTGACGACGTAGGACTCGACGTCGAGGACGAGCGGGCCGAGGCGGACGACGCCCTCTTGCGCCCCGCCGGTCCGGCGACGGAGCATCGCCAGGCGGATCCGGATCTCTGGCTCGGGCGCGCCCGGATACAGCAGGTCGTCGGCGAGCGTCTCCCAGGGGAACCGCTCGAGATCCCGACGCTCGACGACCACGAACGTCGGCACCGCCGCGTCCCCGTCGCGGAGGGCACGGAGCACCGCGTGACCCTGGCCGGGGTTGTCGGCCGCGTCGACGAGCAGGACCTCGGGTCGCAGGGCGAGTACCTCGGGCACCGCGGCGACCGAGAGCTCCTCGGTCTTGAGGTCGAGCAGGAGCGCGCCGAGGGCGGGGAGCACCTCGTCGGCGCGTCGGTCCGAGAGCAGCACGTGGAGGCCCATGGGATCGCTCCAGGGTACCCGGTGGGCATCCGCGCCGGTACCCTTGACCTGCGATGACGATCCGCGTGCGGCTCTTCGCCGCTCTCCGGGACGAGGCGGGCGCGCCGGTGGTCGAGGCCGAGGGCCGGACCGCCGGTGAGATCGCCGACGCGCTCGGCCTGCGATTCGGCGAGCGCTTCGCCTCGATCGCGGCGGCTGGCTCCCTCGTGGTGAACGGCGAGCGGGCGAGCCGAGACACCACGGTCGCAGAGGGGGACGAGGTCGCCCTGCTCCCGCCGGTGTCGGGCGGCCGACCTACGTAGGAGCGCGGAGCGCACCGCCGCGGCCATCCTGGGATACTCGGTCGCACGTCCATGCGTTTCCGCGACGTCCTCCTCATCGTCAACCCGGTCGCTCGGACCGTTTCCAAGCCGACGCTCGCCGTGATCGAGAAGGCGCTCTCGGCCGACTTCCGGCTGGAGGTGGCCGAGACCAAGCAGCGGGGGCACGCGAGCGAGCTCGGCGCCCAGGCCGTGGCGGACGGCGTCGACCTCGTGATCGTGTTCTCGGGGGACGGGACGATCAATGAGGTCGTGAACTCGCTCGCCGGGACCGAGACGGCGCTCGGGGCCCTGCCGGGCGGGGCGACGAACATCCTCGTGCGGGCGCTGGACCTGCCCCTCGACCCGGTCGAGGCCACCGGCGTGCTCATCGCGAAGGCGCTCGACGACGCGTGCTTCCGGTTGCACCTCGGACGGGCCGACGGTCGCTACTTCGCGGTGAACTGCGGGGCCGGGGTGGACGCGGCCGCCATGCGCCGCCTGGACGCGAGGTTCCCGAAGACGAAGTCGACGTTCGATCGTGCCGCGTTCCGGGCGGTCGCCCGCGAGCTGCTCATCGGCTACGCGGGCCGACGTCCCGACCTCAGCGTGCAGGTCGACGACCGGGAGGCCGAGCCCTCGCTCTCGGTCATGGTCGGGCGGACGGACCCGTACACGTACTACCGGGAGCGCGGCATCCGGATGACGCCCGAGGCGTCGCTCGACGAGGGCCTGGACGTCCTGTCGGTCCGCAAGCTCCGCCGGCGCAGCGTGCCGAGGATCGCGTGGCAGGTGTTCGGCTCGGCGCGGCACGTGCACGGCAGGGACATCGACTACTGGCACGACGCGAGCCGGGTGGTCGTGAGCTCGCAGACGCCGTTCCCCGTCCAGGTTGACGGCGACGTGCTGCGCGATCGCACGCGCCTGGAGGTCACGCTGGCGCGCGACGCCCTCTGGGTGGTCGCCTAGGAGGTCTCGCCCCGGCTGAGGTCCACGACGCCCGTCGTGGCCTCACGCTGGTGGATGCCGCACTCCCACTTCGACAGCCCGGCCCACCGGCCGGCGCGCTCGGGCTCGCCCTCGAACCGCATCCGGGTGCAGGGCGCGCACCCGATCGACGCGTACCCGAGGTCGTACAGCGGGTTGTGGGGCAGGTCGTTCTCGCGCAGGTACGCCCAGGTGTCGCGTCGGGTCCAGTTGGCCACCGGGTTGATCTTCAGCATCCGCCGTCCCGGCTCCAGCTCGTATCGGTCCAGGATCGGCGCCTTCGCCCTGGTCGGCGAGGAGTTGCGGCGGAACGCGGTGACCCACGCGTCGAGCTTCTGGAGGGCGTCGAACATCGGGCGCACCTTGTTGATGTCGCAGCACAGCGCCGGGTCGCGCTCGTAGAGGCGTTCACCGAACGTCGCCTCCTGCTGTTCGACCGTGTACGCACCGACGAGGTCCGTGACCGTGACGCCCAGGCGCTCGGCGAGCTGCTCTTTGAACCCCAGGGTCTCGGCGAAGTGGAACCCCGTCTCCAGGAACAGGACCTCGATGTCCGGTCGCACGAGCGAGGCCATGTGCATGACGCACGTGCCCTCCGCCTGGAAGGCCGATGCGAGCGCGATGCGCTCGATGCCCGAGTCCTCGAGCGCCCAGCGCACGATCTCCTGGGGCGTCGCGGTCTCGAACCGCTCGTTCAGCGCGCGAAGCTCGGGATCGGAGATGAGGGTGTGCATGGGGAACCCCTTCGGCGAGGTCCCCGCAGCATACCGCGGGTGCGCGGAGCGCGTTCCCCGAGCGCCGGCGTCGGTATCCTTGGGCGGACCACGCCGGCCAGCCCGGCACATCCGACGGAAGGACTCGAGACATGACCACGGGAGACACCATCGCGCCCCACGGCGGCGCGCTCGTGAACCTGCTGGCCGAGGGCGCCCAGGCCGAGGCGCTCGCGCAGCGGGCCGCGAACCTACCGAAGATCGTCGTCAACCCACGCGAGCTGTCGGACCTCGAGCTGCTCACGGTCGGCGCGCTCTCGCCGCTGACCGGCTTCCAGGGGGAGCGCGACCACCGCTCGATCCTGGAGACGATGCACCTGGAGGACGGGCTGCCTTGGTCGATCCCCGTCACGCTGTCCCTCGACGAGGACGAGGTGAAGCGGATCGGTGGCGCCGAGGCGGTCGCCCTGCTCCCCGAGGCCGGCGCCGACCCCATCGCCGTCATCGAGGTGACCGAGGTCTTCAAGCGCGACCGCCAGAAGGAGGCGCTCGGCGTCTTCCGTACCGAGGACGTCGAGCACCCGGGCGTCAAGGCACTGCACGAGGCGGGCGACTATTGCGTGGCCGGGCCCGTGAGGGCGCTCCGGCTGCCCGAGCACGACGACTTCCTCGAGGACCGGCTCACGCCGGCCGAGACACGGGCGGCCTTCCGCGAGCGGGGGTGGCGCACGGTCGTGGGATTCCAGACCCGCAACCCGATCCACCGGGCGCACGAGTACATCCAGAAGTGCGCGCTCGAGATCGTGGACGGCCTGCTCGTGCACCCCCTCATGGGCGCGACGAAGGGCGACGACGTCCCGGCCGACGTCCGGATGCAGTGCTACGAGGCCCTGTTCGCCGGCTACTACCCGAAGGACCGCGCGATGATCAGCATCTTCCCCGCCGCGATGCGCTACGCGGGGCCCAGGGAGGCGATCTGGCACGCGATCTGCCGGAAGAACTACGGGTGCACCCACTTCATCGTCGGCCGCGACCACGCCGGTGTCGGCACCTACTACGGCACGTACGACGCGCAGCGGATCTTCGAGGAGTTCGAGCCGGGCGAGCTGGAGATCACCCCGTTGATGTTCGAGCACTCGTTCTGGTGCAACGCCTGCGAGGGCATGGCGTCGCCGAAGACGTGCCCGCACGGCGAGGACACGCGCGTGTCGCTCTCGGGTACGCGGGTCCGGGAGATGCTCCGTGCCGGCGAGCGGCCGCCGATCGAGTTCTCCAGGCCCGAGGTCGCCGACATCTTGATCGCGGCCATGAAGGAGTAGGTCGCCGGCCGGGCGTCCGATCTGTTTGCCCTGCTGGAGCGGCCTCTGGTAGCCTCCGGAAGGCCTGTGACGCGGCGCCGGACGAGCGAAGGAGACCGAACGACCGCTCCCAGGAAGCCCCGCACATCTTCCCTGGTCCTGGCTCTGGTGGCCGGGCTCCTCGTCGTCGCCTCGTTCCTGACGCTTCCCGCCTCCGCCGGGACCAAGGAGCAGCTCGAGCAGGCCAAGCGCGATCTTGCTCGTATCCAGGACGAGCTCGCGGCGGCGACTGCCGAGTGGCAGTCCGCCGAGCGCGACCTCGAGGTCACCCGGCACGACATCCAGGTCACGAAGGCCGACATCGCGCGCTTGGAGGCGAACGTCGAGCGGATCGAGCGACGGCTGGAGCGCCGGGCCGTGTTCGCGTTCCAGGCTGGCGCCGGGAGCACGATCGACCTGCTGCTGTCGTCGGAGTCGTACGCCGACTTCTCGGCGAGGCTCGAGTTCCTCGGCAGCGTGACCCAGGCGGACTCCGACCTGATCGTCGAGCGTGACGTGGCGCAGGAGGAGCTCGTGCGCGAGCGCGACGACCTGCTCGGGCTCGAGGAGCGGCAGGAGGATCAGGCCGCGAAGCTCGAGGCGGCGCGGTCAAGGATCCAGGACGCGTTCGCCCGCGTCGACGACCTCGTCGCCCGGCTTACCGAGAAGTACAAGTCCGAGCAGGCCGCGCAGAAGCGGCTGCAGGTCCTCGGGCAGAGCCCGGACCCGAACTCCGCGATCCAGGTCTGCCCGGTCGCCGGGCCGAACTCGTTCGTGGACTCGTTCGGATGGCCGCGCGTGGGGCACACGCACC
>DAIUEM010000001.1:23975-27479 GCA_036845105.1 Actinomycetota bacterium
GACTACCCGAAAGCGTGTAGCAGAGGAGCGCCGGCACCCCGATCGTGGCGGCGCACCCCGGGACCGTCTCGCACAGCTCGAGCTCGAGCGGCGGGCTCCAGGCGTACGTCCGCGCTCCGAGCGGCACGTACACGTTCTACGCCCACTTGTCGGGGTACAGCGGCGCGTCCGGGAGCGTCGGCGCCGGCACGGTCATCGGCTACGTGGGGAGCACCGGCAACGCCGGCTCGACGAACCACCTGCACTTCGAGTACCACCCCGGCGGCGGCGCCGCGATCAACCCGTACCAGATGCTCCTGGCGGTGTGCTGAGCGCCCGGCCGCGCCGGGCGATACGATTCGCCAGACCCGTAAGGAGCGCCGCGTGAGCGATCAGGGCAACCGCCGCATCGACCACATCCGCCGGCCCGAGTTCGTCGAGGGCGTGGAGGACCTCACGCTGGACGAGCTGCGCCGGCGCCGCGACGAATGCCTGGCCGAGCGCGAGTACCTGTCGTTCCTGCGCCGGCTGCTCCAGGGCCGCGCCGAGATCCTCCGCGCCGAGCTCGAGCGGCGGGACGGCGGCGGAGAGGGCACGCTCGTCGAGCGCCTGGCGACGATCCTCGGCGGCGAGGCGCAGGGCCCGGCCCGCGGCGAGGCCGTGAAGGTGGGCCTGCCCGAGGACGAGATGCTCCTCGCGCGCCGCCGTGTCGAACGCCTCGTCTCCGACGTGGCGATCTCCGATCCGGCGCAGCTCGACGACGAGCGCCTCGCGGAGGTCGCCGACCTCCTCGTCCGCGAGGAGCAGGAGGTCTCGCAGTCGCGCGCCACCGTGATCGAGGTGCTCGACCGGCTGCAGGACGAGCTGAAGCGCCGGTACCGGGACGATCCCTTCCTCGCGTTGACGTGAGGTGTCGCCCGGCCGGGGGAACCCGAGCGCCGCATCCGCCCTACAGCTCGGTCCGACGGGGGATGCCCGGGGCTGAGGACGTCTTGAGCCGGGATGTCCATGGAACCGTCCGATGGCTCACGTAGGCTTGCCGGCGGAGCGTTCCCCGACCCGAAGGTGGCTGCGATGGACGGACCCGACCTCGGCCTGGCGCCAGGGACCCTCTCGGATCCCGAGCTCCCCGCGGTCCATGAACAGCTCATCGTCTTCGCCCGTGAGCTCGGCGAGCTGTACCGGCTCGAACGGGCCCGCAGCGCCGAGCTGGAACGGGTCCTCGCCAGCCTGCAGGAGACCTACATCGCCACGATGAAGAGCCTCGCGCAGGTGATCGAGGCGAAGGACGTCACGACCCGGGGGCACCTCGACCGCACGCAGGCGTACGGGCTCACGCTCGCGGGTCGCGTGGACGCGGACCTCGTCACCGAGGAGCTCGGCTACGGATTCTTCCTCCACGACATCGGCAAGGTCGGCATCCCGGAGCAGATCCTGTGCAAGCGCGGGCCCCTGTCCGTGGAGGAATGGGAGGTCATGCGAACGCACCCGCTCGTCGGCGTCCAGATCGTCGCCCCGATCGCGTTCCTCCAGGGCGCGGTCGAGCTCATCCGCCATCACCACGAGCGATTCGACGGGAGCGGCTACCCGGACGGTCTGCGCGGCGAGCAGATCCCGCTCGCCGCCCGCGTGTTCTCGGTAGCGGACTCGTTCGACGCGATGACGAGCGACCGGCCGTACCGCGGCGCCATGGGCGTCGAGCGCGCCCTCGCCGAGATCCAGGGCGGCGCCGGATCGCAGTTCGATCCCGAGATCGTCCGCGTCTTCGTGCAGATGATCCGCGAGGACCCACCGGTGCTCGAGCACGAGGCGGAGGAGCACCGCACCGCGCGCGTCGGGTAGCGCGGTCGGCGCGCCGGCGGGCCGAACGACCGTGCGGAAAGCCCGCGACCACCGATAGGCTGGTCGCCGTGCCGAGGGCCGAACCGATCGTCCGCGTCGTCCGGTCAGGGCTCGAGGAGTCCGTGCACCTCGGTCACGTGGCGGTGAGCGACGCCGACGGGCGTCTCGTGGCCCGGCTCGGTGACCCGCTCGACCCGGTATTTCTCCGCTCCGCGACCAAGCCCGTCCAGGCGGCCGTCTCGCTCTCGCTGCTCGGCCAGGACCTCCCCGAGCGTCTGATCGCCGCGCTCTGTGGCTCGCACAACGGGGAGCCGGTCCACGTGGCGGCCGCCCGCTCGGTCCTGCGGCGGTCCGGGCTCGGGGTCTCGGCGCTCCGATGCCCGCCGGCGTTCCCGCTCGACCGGAGCTCGATGCTCCAGGTCGGCAGGGCGCGCCCGATCTTCCACAACTGCTCGGCCAAGCACGCGGGGATGGCGGCCGCCTGCGCGCGCGCCGGGATGGACCTGCCGACGTACCCCGAGCCGTCGCATCCGCTCCAGCGGCGTGTGCTCCGCGCGGTCCGACTGGGCACCGGCGTCGAGCGACCGAGGATCGGCGTCGACGGGTGCGGCGTGCCGGTCCACGGCGTGCCGCTCGCGGCGGCGGCGACGCTGTACGCGCGGCTCGTCGCGCCCGAGCGCTTCGGCCGGCTCGCGCCGTTCGTCGGGCAAGCCGTTCGCGCGATGCGGGCCGAGCCCTACCTCGTGGCCGGCCGGGGACGGACGGACACGGCCGTGATGACCGAGGTCCCCGGGGTGGTCGTGAAGGTCGGCGCAGAGGCGCTCCACTGCGCCGCGGTGCCGGCGCTCGGCCTGGGCGTCGCGGTGAAGGTCGCCGACGGCGGCGAGCGGGCGAGCGGTCCGGCGCTGATCCACGCGCTCCGGCTGCTCGGCGCGATCGACGATGCGCAGCTCGAGCGGCTGGGTCGGTACGCGCGGCGCCCGGTCACCGGCGGCGGCCGTCCCGTCGGCGAGCTCGTCGCGGCGTTCCCGCTCCGGGCCCGCTGACGCCCGGCCCGGCCGGAGCCGCCGTCCGTTCGCCGGTGCCTCCCGTACCATCGTGCCGTGGCGGCGAACCCGGAGGGCCCTGCGACGAACGGACCGCGCCCGCGCGTGGCCGTCGTGAGCCTGCACACCTCGCCACTCGACCAGCCGGGCACGGGGGACTCCGGCGGGATGAACGTGTACGTCCGCGCCGCGGCCGAGCAGCTCGCACGTCGCGGCGTCGACGTCGACGTCTTCACGCGCCGCCGCGCGCGCGACGTCGCCGAGATCGAGGAGATGGCTCCCGGCTCCCAGGTGGTCCACGTGACCGCCGGGCCGCGCGAACCGATCTCGAAGGACCAGCTCCCGCCCTTCCTCCCGCAGTTCCTCGACGGCGTGCTCCATCGATCGCGCGCCGTGGGCGGCTACGACCTCGTCCACACCCACTACTGGCTCTCGGGCCTGATCGGCACGAAGGTGCGGGACGCGTGGGGCGTGCCCCTCGTGTCGTCCTTCCACACCCTCGGGAAGGTCAAGAACTACTCGCTCGCCCGGGGGGAGCCTCCGGAGACCGGCGAGCGTCTGGCGAGCGAGGAGGGGGTCGTCTCGCAGGCGGACCGCATCATGGCCGGGTGGCCGGCGGAGGCGAGGCAGCTCGTCG
>DAIUEM010000002.1:0-25924 GCA_036845105.1 Actinomycetota bacterium
GGCGGCCCCGGTGGCGCCGGCGAGGGCGCCACCGTCGTCGCTGCCGTCGGACGGCGCCGAGACCAGGAAGCCGAGCACCGCGGCGACGGACAGGAACGCGACGAGCGTGAGTGCGGCCTTCTTCATCATCGGGGCCTCCTCCGTCGGGAACGGCGGTTGGACGCCCGTGGCGTCGGTCGCGTTCCCTCGGAGAGGGCGTTCAGCGCGCGAGCCGAGCCCGACCGCCGTGCGCCTCGATCAGCCCGTCCGCGGTCAAGCGGCGGACGGCCTCGGAGAGGCGCTCGGCGTCCAGGCCGGTGATCTCCTCGAGCTCGGCCGCGGTGGCCGAGCGCCGCTCCCGCAGCGCGCGCACGACCGCACCGCGCGCCTGCCGCATCGAGCCCTCGAACCGGCCCTGGCGTCGCCCCGGCGCCGAGGGCTCGGCGCCGAGCGCGACGAAGCGGCACGAGCGCAGGATCGGGCACACGTCGCACCGTGGCCGGGGCCGGCACACCTCGCGGCCCAGGTCCATCAGCGCCTGGTTCCACGCGCCAGGGTCCCTCGGGTCGAGCCACGCGGCCGCGAGTTCGCGCACCCTGGCGGTCCCGGCGTCGTCGGCGCCGTCGACCACGCGCGAGACGATCCGGCGAACGTTGGTGTCGACCGCCGGGATCGGCGCGCCGAACGCGATCGACGCGACGGCGGCCGCCGTGTACGGACCCACGCCGGGGAGCGAGCGCAGGACGACCGGGTCGGCCGGGACGTGGCCGCCGTGCTCGCGGACGATCGCACGGGCGGCCTCCGAGAGCGCGAGCGCTCGCCGGTTGTAGCCCAGCCCGCCCCACGCACGCAGCACGTCGTGACGCGGCGCACGGGCGAGGGTCCCGAGGTCGGGGAACCGCCGGAGGAAGGCACGGTAGGCCGCGACGACCCGCGGCGCCTGCGTCTGCTGCAGCATCACCTCGGAGACGAGGATCCGGTACGGGTCGTGCGTGGCGCGCCACGGGTACGCGCGGCGACGCGGCTCGTACCACGCGAGGAGCGAGCGTCGGGCTCGCGGGACGGGACCGACCTCGAGCGCGTCCGCGCTAGAACCCCGGTCTGTTGTGCTCGGGCATCTCGGCCGCGGCCTCGCGGAGGGCACCGTACACCTCTTTGAAGACGTCGGCCGCGAAGGACGGCGGCTGGCTCTTCTCGCCGCCGAGCGCTCCTCGGACCGCCGAGGCGGTGATCTCGACCGCTTTCTCGAAGATCGCCCAATCCATGTCGCGCGCCATCACTCGGACCTCCATCGTCGGACCTCGTTCGTTCGGGTGGGGACAGGCTACCCGACGCCTCTGCCCACGCGGCCGTCAGTCCGGGAGCAGACGGTCGGCCGCCACGCCGACCCTGGATGGCCGGTCCGTCCGCGACTCGATCGCGTCGGCCCACCGCATCGCGGTGAACAGGGCTGCGGTCCCGACCATCGCGAACGGCTGCGGCACCCACGGTCGCCACCGGTGGCCGACCCACGGCAGGCGCGAGAGCTCGGTCTCGCGGCCCGTGATCAGGTCCGCGAGCGTCCGACCGGCGAGGTTGGCGGTCGAGACGCCGTCGCCGAAGTAGCCACCGGCCCAGGCGATGCCGTCGCGCAGACCGACGGACGGGAACCAGTCGCGAGACATGCCGATGTAGCCGCTCCACAGCGAGTCGAGCCGCGCCTCGGCCGCGGAGGGGAACAGCTCGGCGAGCCGGGTCCGGAGCGCGCGCGCCGCCGTCGGGACGATGTACGTGGGCGTCAGCCAGCCGGGGTGCGGGTGCCCGCGGGCCAGCCCGAACGCGATGCGGTCGTCTCGCGTCCGCTGGGCGTACACGAAGACCTGGCGCATGTCGGCCAGCGTCTCCCCGTGCCGCCATCCCACCTCGTCCCAGAACGCCTGCGGCAGCGGCTCGGTCACGCCCATGTGGATGTGCAGCGCGAGGAGCAAGCGCGCGTGTCCCTCGATGCTGGCGGTCTGCCCCTCGAGTGCCCGGACGACGACGTTCGCGCGGACGGTCCCTCCGTCGGTCTTCGCGCGACCCGGTCGGATGGCGGACGCGGTCGTTCCCTCGTGGATGCGCACGCCGAGCCCCTCGATGGTCCTCACCAGTCCCCGGGCGAGCCGGGCGGGATGGACCGCGGCGCAGTGCGGTGTGTACGTTGCGCCGACGCAGCCCTCCACGGCGATCCGCTCACGAACGGCGTCGGCGTCGAGCCACCACCGGTCGCGCTCGGACCAGCCGTACGGGCGCACGCTCTCCAGGTCCTCGCGCAGCCGATCGGCCGCGAGGGGGGTGGTCGCCACCTTCAGACTCCCGCCCTGGACGAAGTGAGCGTCGATCCCCTCGGCCTCGCACACCCGGCCGATCTCGGGAACCGTGTCGAACATCGCGCGCTGCATCGCCACAGCGGCCTCGTCCCCGTACCGGGACGCGAGCGCCAGCGGCGGGCAGACCAGGTCGGCCGAGCACCACCCGCCGTTCCTGCCCGAGGCTCCCCACCCAGCGACGTGCTTCTCGAGCACGACGATCCGCAGCGAGGGATCGGCCTTCGCCAGGTAGTACGCGGTCCACAGCCCGGTGAACCCGGCGCCGACGACCGCGACGTCGGCGGTCTCGTCGCCGGAGAGCGCGGGTCGCGGCGTGAGGTCGTCGCCGCACGTCTCGAGCCAGAACCCTGCCGGGTGACGGCGGTCGGCGTTCACGAGTACGCGCGCAGGCCGGTCAGGGCCTCGCCGACGATGAGCGTGTGGATCTCGTTGGTGCCCTCGTACGTGAACACGGACTCGAGGTTGTTCATGTGGCGGATCACCGGGTACTCGAGCGTGATGCCGTTCGCGCCCAGGATCGAACGCGCCTCGCGCGCGATCTCGAGCGCGACGCGCACGTTGTTCAGCTTGCCCATGCTCACGTGCTGCGGCGCGAGCCGTCCCTCGTCCTTCATCCGCCCGAGGTGCAGCGCCAGGAGCGAGCCCTTCGAGATCTCCAGCGCCATCTCGGCGAGCTTCCGCTGCGTCAGCTGGAACGCGGCGATCGGCTTGCCCCACTGCACACGATCCTTCGAGTACCGCAGCGCGGCATCGAAGCAGGCGCGCGCCGCGCCGATCGCGCCCCACACGATGCCGTAACGGGCCTCGGTCAGACACGAGAGCGGGCCCTTCATCCCGGTCACCCCGGGCAGCAGCGCGTCCGCGGGCAGGCGGACGTCGTCGAGGACGAGCTCCGACGTCACGCTCGCGCGCAGCGAGAGCTTGCGGTGGATGTCCTGGGTCGAGAACCCCGGTGTGTCCGTCGGCACGAGGAAGCCGAGCACCCCGTCGTCGCTCCGCGCCCACACGATCGCGACGTCGGCGATGCCACCGTTCGTGATCCACATCTTCGTGCCGCTCACGATCCAGTCCGAGCCGTCGCGCCGCGCGTGCGTGCGCATCCGCGCGGGGTCGCTGCCGGCGTCGGTCTCGGTCAGGCCGAAGCAGCCGATCACCTCGCCCCGCGCCATCGGCGGGAGCCAGCGCTCCTTCTGCTCGTCGCTGCCGTATGCGTGGATCGGGAACATGCACAGCGAGCCCTGCACGCTGACGAACGAGCGGAAGCCGCTGTCGCCGGCCTCGAGCTCTCGGCACGCCAGGCCGTACGAGACCGCGTTGGCGCCGAGGCACCCGTACCCGGTGAGGTGCATCCCGAGCAGCCCGAGGTCCCCGAGCCCCTTCGCGACCTCCCGCGGGAAGACCGCCTGCTCGAACCACTCCTCGACCCCGGGCAGGATCTCGCCCCGCACGAAGTCGCGGACGGCGTCGCGGACTGCCCGCTCCTCGTCGGTGAGGAGCGCGTCGACCTCGAGGTAGTCGAGGGGGTCGATCTCGCGCGCCACGGGCCCCAGCCTACGCCGACGTCGCGAGGTCCGCGGGGCGTGGTGTCGAAACGACCGCATCCCGTTCGTCGACTAGGGTGGGCGGGGCAACCGGGCCGCCGCGGAAGGGGGAACGCCATGCAGTTCATGCTCTTGATCTACGGCGACGAGAAGGCGCAGCCGCCCGACATGACGCCGGAGGCGCAGGAAGCGTCGATGAAGGCGTGGTTCGACTACGGGGACTGGCTGCGCGCCGAGGGCATCTACGTCGCCGGCGACGCGCTCCAGGAGACCGAGCACGCCACGACGGTGCGCGTCCAGGAGGGCAAGACCGTCACGACCGACGGGCCGTTCGCCGAGACGAAGGAGCAGCTCGGCGGCTACTACCTGCTCGAGTGCAAGGACCTGGACCAGGCGCTCGAGGCGGCCGCGAAGTGCCCGGGCGCGCTCTACGGGTCTATCGAGGTCAGGCCCATCGTGAAGTTCGACGAGCCCGAGGGCTAGGTCCGCCCCTGAGCGAGCACCCCCGTGAGGTCGCCGGCCGCCTGTTCCGGCGGGAGCAGGGGCGGGCGGTCGCGACCCTCATCCGCGTCCTCGGCGACTTCGACCTGGCCGAGGAGGCCGTCCAGGAGGCGTTCGTCCGCGCGCTCGAGACGTGGCCACGCGACGGCGTGCCCGACAACCCGGGCGCGTGGATCACGACCACCGCGAGGCGCCGCGCGATCGATCGCCTGCGTCGCGACGAGAACCTGAAGCGCAAGACCCACACGTTGCAGGTGCTCGCGGATCTCGAGGCGCTCGGCGGGAGCGAGGGCGAGGTGAGCGGCATCCCCGACGACCGGCTGCGGCTGATCTTCTCCTGCTGCCACCCGGCGCTCTCGATGGAGGCTCGCGTCGCGCTCACGCTCCGGACCCTCGGCGGCCTCACGACCCCCGAGATCGCTCGGGCGTTCCTCGTCCCCGAGCCGACGATGGCCCAGCGACTGGTACGCGCGAAGCGCAAGATCCGCGCCGCCGGCATCCCGTACCGAGTCCCGCCGGCCGAGCTCCTGCCCGAGCGCCTGCCCGGCGTGCTCGCGGTGCTCTACCTGATCTTCAACGAGGGGTACTCGGCGACGTCCGGTCCGCTCGTGCGCGCGGACCTCTGCGAGGAGGCGATCCGGCTCGCCCGGGTCCTGGACCGGCTGATGCCCGACGAGCCGGAGGTCCGGGGGCTGCTGGCGCTGCTCCTGCTCCAGCACTCGCGGCGCGAGGCGCGGACGGACACTTCCGGCAACCTGGTCCTGCTCGAGGACCAGGACCGCTCGCGGTGGGACCACGACGCGATCGACGAGGGGCTCGCGCTCGTGGACGCGGCGCTCGCCGCACGCCGGCCAGGGCCGTACCAGGTGCAGGCGGCGATCGCGGCGCTCCACGCTCGCGCGCCGCGGCCGGAGGACACCGACTGGCCGCAGATCGCGGCGCTCTACGCGACGCTCGCGCGCATGACGCCCTCGCCGGTGGTCGAGCTCAACCGGGCGGTCGCCGTGGCGATGGCCGACGGTCCCGAGCGCGGTTCGCCGCTGGTCGATGCCCTCGCGGACGACCTGGACGGGTACCACCTGTTCCACGCGACGCGCGCCGACCTGCTCCGGCGCCTCGGGCGGAACGACGAGGCGGCCGAGGCCTACCGCCGAGCGCTGGCGCTCGCGACCGGGCCCGCCGAGCGCGCGTTCCTCGAGCGCCGCCTGGACGAAGTCACAACTCCCCACTCGCGCGGCTGACCTTTCGGCGCTCGGGTACGTCGGCGCCGTCGGCATCAACGACGCCCAGGTCCAGGAGTCTTCCCGGTGCTCGAAGACGTCGAGACGCCCGTGGAATCTGGACATCTTACGTGACTAGTCCTATCATCTGACCATGAAGGAGATCGGTGCCGCGAAGTTCAAAGAGCAGTGCCTGGCCATCCTCGACGAGGTGGACGAGGAAGGGATCGTCATAACCAAGCGAGGTCGGCCCGTGGCGAAGCTGATCCCGATCCGCGCGGGGTCCGCCGAGTTGATCGGCGCCCTGAGGGACAAGGTCAAGATCACGGGCGACGTCCTCACGACCGGTGCCCGCTGGGATGCTCAACCTTGACACGCACATCCTGCTGTACGCGGTCGTCGGCGACCTGACCCCGACGGAGGGTCGGCTGCTGCGAGGTCAGCCCTGGTCCATCTCCGCGATCGTGCTCTGGGAGGTCGCCAAGCTGTCTCAGCTCGGGCGGATCGAGATGGATCTCGACGATCGGAAGATCGAGAGAACCCTGGCCGCCATCCACGTCTGGCCGATCACGGTCGACATCGCCCGGACGAGCACCCGCCTCGACGTCGCCGTCGACCCCGCAGACGAGCTGATCGGGGCTACGAGCATCGTCCACGACGTGCCGCTCGTCACGAGGGATCGCACGCTCAGGCGCTCGAAGGTGATCCCGCTCGCCTGAGTCACAGCTCCCTGACGAGATAGGCGAAGATCCCGCCGACGGGCATCGGCCCGTCGGCGCCGTCCAGGGTCGCGCTCGAGATGTAAGGCCCGTGCGCGTGCCGGTAGCCGAGGCGCTCGTACAGCGCACGGGCCGGCGCGGCGCCGTCGTCGAGCGACACGGAGAGGCCGATCCGGTCCGCCCCGGCCGAGCGCGCGGCGTCCTCGAGCCACGCCATGATCGCGGTGGCCACGCCGGAGCGCCGACGCTCGGGGACGACGAACACGTCGCGCACCTCCGCGCAGCGCTCGCGCTCGGCCGAGGTCGAGTACTCCTCGTGCCCGGGGAACAGGACCATGCCGCGACCGACGGGCTCGGCGGCGACCCACGCGATGGCCTGGGCCATCGACCCGCGGCCTTGCGCGAGGAGCCTGCGCTCGTACTCGCGGGAGCTCCAGACAGGGAGCCGCTTCAGCAGCGCCGGGAGGTCGCCCTCGGCCAGGCGCGAGACCCGGAGCCGGTCAGCCGACGGGCACCTCGGGCAGCTCCGTGAGGCTGAGCGTCAGGTCCTGGTCGTCGAACTCGACCTCGGGCAGGCGGTCGTTCAGGTAGTCGTCGTACGCCTGCATGTCGAAGTTCCCGTGCCCCGAGAGCCCGAGCAGGATCACGCGCTCCTCGCCGGCCTCGCGCGCAGCGATCGCCTCGTTCACCGCGCCGCGGATCGCGTGCGCGGACTCGGGCGCCGGCACGATGCCCTGCGTGTGCGCGAACAGCCGAGCGGCCTCGAACACCTCGTTCTGCGTGTACGCGACCGCCTCCATGTACCCCTCCTTCACGAGGAGCGACAGTGACGGCGCGTCGCCGTGGTACCGCAACCCGCCGGCGTGCACCGGCGCCGTCACGAACCCGTGGCCGAGCGTGTACATCGGTAGAAGCGGCGTGAGGCCGGCGGTGTCGCCGAAGTCGTAGGCGAACCGCCCCTTCGTGAGCGTCGGGCACGCGGCCGGCTCGGTCGCGAGGAAGCGCATGTCCGGCGTCTCGCCGCGCAGCTTGCCCACCATGAACGGGTAGGCGAGCCCCGCGTAGTTCGACCCGCCTCCCACGCAGCCGACGACGACGTCGGGCGCCTCGCCGGCCTGCTCCATCTGCTTCTGCGCCTCGAGCCCGATCACCGTCTGGTGCAGCAGCACGTGGCCCAGGCACGAGCCGATCGAGTAGTTCGTGTCCGGATTCGCCGCGGCGACCTCGATCGCCTCGCTGATCGCGATGCCGAGCGACCCGGTCGAGTCCGGATGCTCGGCCAGGATCTTGCGGCCGGCGTCGGTCCCGTCCGACGGCGAGGGCACCACGGTCGCGCCGAACGTCTCCATGAAGATCCGGCGGTACGGCTTCTGCTCGAACGACGCGCGCACCATGTACACCAGACACTCGAGGTCGAAGAACTCGCACGCCATCGACAGCGCCGAGCCCCACTGCCCCGCACCGGTCTCGGTCGACAGCCGCCGCACGCCAGCCTCCTTGTTGTAGTAGGCCTGCGCGATCGCCGTGTTCGGCTTGTGGGACCCGGCCGGCGACGTCCCCTCGTGCTTGAAGTAGATGTGCGCCGGCGCCTGCAGGGCGGCCTCGAGGCGCGTCGCGCGGTACAGGGGCGTCGGGCGCCACAGGCGGTAGACGTCGAGCACGGGACCCGGGATGTCGATCCACGGCTCGGTCGACACCTCTTGGAGGATGAGCGCCTCGGGGAATAGCGGCGCCAACAGATCCGGTGTGATCGGCTGCAGCGTGCCGGGGTGCAGCGGAGGGAGCGGCTGCGCCACGCCCGCCAGGTCCGGCATGATGTTCAGCCACGCGGTCGGCAGATCGTCGTCCTGCAGATCGAAGCGGGTGCGGTCGGCCATCGGGGGCCTCCTCCGGGTGCGTACGGATGGCGCCGAAGCGTATCCGCTCGTCGGGCCCGGCGCCACGACGGGCTCGGGTTCGTCGTCGACGCTCAGGCCTCGGACGGGGGGCCGACCTCGATCCAGTCCTCGACGACGCGGATCGCGAACACCGGCACCGGGTCCTCGGCCGGGCCGACGACGGGCTCGCCGCTGCGCAGGTCGAACTCGCTGCCGTGGCAGGGGCAGACCACCGTCTCTTCCTGCTCACCCAGCTCGCCCTCGGCGAGCGAGCACCCTTCGTGCGTGCATTCGTCACCGAACGCGAACAGCTCGTTCTCGACGTGGGCGAGCGCCACCCGACCGGTCGCCAGATCGTACGCGCGCATCTCGCCGTCGGGCAGCTCGGCGACCGAGGCGATCCGCACGTACCCGTCGTCCATCAGACCTCAGCCGGCACCCGCGCGAGCGCACTCCATCCTCGCTGCAGCATCGTGAAGCCTCCGAGCGCCGTCAGCAGGATCAGCATCGGCAGGAGCATAGCGGGGACCATGAGGCCGATCATCATCGCCAGGTAGCGTTCGAGCCGCTGGAACAGCCCCTCCGAGAGCGAGACGCCGACGGCCTCGGCCTCGGCCCGGATGTGGCTCACCGTGAGCGAGATCACCAGGGTCGCGAGCGCGAGCGCCGCCTCGAGCTCCTGCCCCTGGCCCGAGAGCATCCAGAACGTGCAGCCGAACAGGATCATGTCGGACACTCGGTCGAGCACGGCGTCGGTGAACGCTCCGAACCTGCTCTCCGTCCCCCGCAGCCGCGCGACCGCGCCGTCGAGGACGTCGAACAGCCCCGCGGGGATCAGCAGGAGGCCCGCGAGGAACGCGTGTCTCTCGACGAGGAGCCATCCGATCACCACGTTCGTCGCCAGCCCGAGGAACGTGAGCTGCATCGGTGAGAGGCGGAGCGCGACGACGCCCGCGAGGATGGCCCGGTACGGCCAGTCGAAGATCCGACGCATCGCCGGCGCCGCGGCGCCGTCCGCTTCCCGGGGCGGCGGCATGTCCCGGGGCCGGGGGATCTCCCTGGCGGCGTCGCCTCGGCGGTCCTCGCGTGGTGCGGTCATCCGAGGTGCAGGCTACTCCCGCACGGCCCGGAGCGACCGTGGTGTCAGTCGCGCGGCTCGATCCCCACGATCAGGTAGTGGAAGATCCCGCCGGGCGCCTCGTACGCGATCTCGTCGTCGAGCGCCCTGCCCACGATCGCGCTCCCGAGCGGCGACGTCGTGGTGATGGTTCGGACGCCGGGCGCGCGCTCCTCGGCGTGCTCTGCCAGCAGGTACGTCTCGTCCTCGGGGTCATCCTCGTCGAGCGGCCGGAGCGTGACGAGCATCCCCGCCGTCACGACGTCGGAGGCGGGCGGCGTCTCGATGATGTCGGGGTCGCGCAGCATCCGTTCGAGGTTGCGGATCCGCGACTCCATCAGCCCCTGCTCGTTCTTCGCCGCGTCGTACTCGGCGTTCTCGCGGATGTCCCCGTGCTCGCGAGCGGCCTTGATGCGCTCGGCGACGTGGGTCCGGCCCTCGGTCTTCAGCTCCTCGAGCTCCGCCTTCAGGCGGACGTAGGCCTCGAGCGTGAGGCTCGCGGTCGGCTCGTGATCGGCGGACCGGGGCGGTCGGTTGGCGAGCTCGGGCGGCAGCTCCATGGAGGGAGCAATCTACCAATCGGCGCGCGAACGCATCCCCCGAAGCGGCGACGTCCCAAGGTCCCGTCCAACATGCCCCGCTCGCCTGGGGTCGGATCCGCGAAAGCGAGGTTCCCTAGGCATAGAGTCGGCTCGAGGTCCAACGAAAGGGGTTCCCATGTCCCGCCGCCCGCACCGATCTCTCCTTCCGATCCTCGCCGGCGTCGCGCTCCTGCTCGCGATGCCCGGTGCCGGAGCCCAGACGACGAGTCCAGCACCCGTCACGACGGGCACGCCGGAGGAGAAGGCAGCCGCCATCGTCTCGCCGGCCGTCGTGTACATCGAGCAGTCCTGGCGGGCGTGGGTCAAGGTGCCGAAGGCCTCGGAGCTGATCTACTTCGACGGCTACGTGAACGAGGGCTACGCCTTCGAGTGGGGGACGCGATGCACGGGCTTCGTGGTGAACCCCTCGGGGTACGTCGTCACCGCGGGTCACTGCGTGGACGCGGGCGAGGAGGGCGCGCGCGACACCGCGCTCCAGCTCGCCGTGCAGTGGCTCGTCGACCAGGGTTTCATCTTCCGCCGCGACTTCGGGTACTGGCTCGACGAGGCCCATCTGATGTGGGGGGTCGAGGGTGAGGAGAAGGGCTCCGATCCCGACCTCGAGGTCTACGTGCAGCGCGGGGTGGCGGCCGGCGGGCTCAAGACCGGCGAGGCCTTCCCCGCGCGGGTCGTCGACTACACGGCATGGAGCGAGGGGGACGGCGCGCTCCTGAAGATCGAGGCGAACGACCTGCCGTCGCTGCTCGTCGCGCCGTCGAGCAGCATCTCGATCGGTACGCCGGTGCTCTCGGTCGGCTATCCGGGCTCGACCGACGCGGTGACCGACGCGTCCTACGAGCCGACGTTCAAGGAGGGCCAGATCAACGCGGAGAAGACGCGCGAGGGTGGCCTCCTGCCCGTCTACGAGATCAGCGCCGCGATGTCCGGCGGCATGAGCGGCGGTCCGACCGTCAACCTGAACGGCGAGGTCGTCGGCGTGAACTCCTTCGGCATCACCGGCGAGACCGAGGCCTTCAACTTCATCACCCCTGCCTCGATCGTGACCGAGATGACCGCGCAGAACGGCGTCACGAACGAGCTCGGCCAAGTGGACGAGGCGTACCGGGCGGCGCTGGACGCCTACTTCCAGGGCGACTACCGGACCGCCGTCGAGGGGTTCGACGAGGTTCTCGCCCTCTCGCCGACGCACGAGCAGGCCCAGGAGCTGAAGGTCGAGGCGACGAAGCTCGCGCAAGACCAGCCGCCTGCCACACCGTCCACGCCGCCCGAGGAAGGTGCCGCGGACGAGGGCGGCTTCCCGGTCGTGGCCGTCGTCGGGGTCGTGGCCGCCGTCCTGGTGATCGGCGGGCTGCTGTTCATGCTGTCGCGGCGCAAGGGAGCCGGTGCCCCGCAGCCGACCGTGGCCGAGGTCCCGCCGGCGCAGGTGCCGCAGGCGCAGCCGCTCCAGGCCGTCGGCGCTCCGCCACCCGAGTCGGCCGAGGCGGCGAAGTCCGTCGGCTTCCAGCCGCCGCCGACCGCGGTCCCACCGCAGGCGAGCGCTCCGCCCGTCGCAGCGCCCCTCGAAGCCCCGGTGTCGCCGGCCGCGGTCCCGCCGGCGCCCGCCCCCGCTCCGTCGGGAGACGAGGCCGAGCACCCGCACTTCTGTGCGAACTGCGGGCACCAGCTCGAGGCCGACGCCCGCTTCTGTCCGAGCTGCGGGCACCAGGTCCAGGCCTGAACCACGCTGAAGCAGGCGCTCAGCCGAGCGTCTGCTTCAGCACGGCGCACGCTCGGAGCGTCACCCAGCGGCTCGGCTGGCCCTGCCGCTCGATGTCGCCCCACGTCTTGCCGTTGTAGGCGTACTCGTTCCGCCAGGTGCCGTCCTCGCGCTGCTTCGACAGCACCAGGTCGAGGGCGTTCGACAGGCGAGGGTCGCGTGCGTGCCCGAGCTCGCACAGCACCTCGAGGTTCTGCAGGACGTCGGCGACGTAGCCTGAGGGGAACCCGAGCTTGAACCAGGAGGCGCTCGGTCGCGTGTTGCCCCAGCCCATCGGGTAGTCGGCGACGGCCGGATCGCGGGATAGGAGGAACCAGGCGCCGGCGGCGACGGCGCGACGGACGTGCGGCGCTCGGCGCCGGGGAGGGATCCGGGCGAGCGCGCCGAGCGCTTTGATCGCCCCCCATCCGCAGGGCAGATGCTCGTTCGCGGCGCACGCGAACCCGGGACCGCTCGTCCCCGAGTGGTGATACGCGTCGAAGCCCTCGCCGGTGATCGACCTCGCCTGCCAGTCGATCGCGCGTCGCACCCGGGGGTCGTCCAGGTGCCCGGATCCGATCAGCGCGCGCAGCAGGTTGCCGTTCAGGCAGTGGATCACCCCCGAGCTCGGCGGCGGTCGCCGCTCGTCGGCGCGACCGGAGCAGGAGAGCCCGCCGTTCGGCGCCTGCACGTGCTCGAGGACGTACGCGCACGCGCGGGCGACCCGACGATCGCGGCCGTCCGCGCCGAGCTGGTCCAGGAAGATGAGGCTCCACACGGTGCTCGTGTACTTCGGCGAGTAACCATGGCCGGGCTTGACCCACCAGCCATCCGGATGCTGGGCCTCGAGGATCGAGGAGATCGGGTGCGTGCGCATCGCGGCGGCGCGGGCCCGACGCACGCTCGGCGCGTCCTCAGGCTCGTCGAGCAACCGTCGCAGGGCGAGATGGCGGACCGCCGGCGCCTCGCGGTCGAGGAGCCAGGGCAACGGATCGCCGCGGAGCGTCGAGCGCCAGGCCTCCACGACCCGATGATAGGAGCGAAGGGGGAACGGCGAGGCGGGTCAGTGCTCGCCCTGCTCGGCCTCCTCGGCCTCCCCCTTCGTCCGGTGCACCGTCCCGTCGGCGTGTTGCGGAGGCGAGTACAGCGAGTACAGCTTCAGCTCCTCGTCCCCCGTGTTGACCACGTTGTGCCACACGCCGGCGGGGACGATGAACGCCCAGTCGTCCTCGACCTCGTGGGTCTCCTCGATCCGGTCCTTGCTCGTGCCGAACTCGACGCGGCCCTTCCCCTGCTCGATCCGCAGGAACTGATCCAGGTGCGGATGCGATTCGAGGCCGATGTCCTCCCCGGGGGCCAGCCGCATCACCGTCAGCTGCGTGTGCTCCCCGGTGAAGACCACCGTGCGGAACGTGTCGTTGTCGAGCGTCAGTCGCTCGATGTCGCCGACCCAACCGAGCATGTCCTCCTCCTTCCCTTCCCCCAACTCCGTCTCCGTCCGACGCTATCTCTCCTTCGGACCGGGTGCCGGTCCGAAGGAGGCCGCGGGGCGCACCCACCCCGCGACCAGCTTGCGCAACTCGTTCGCCCACAGCACCGTGCTCGCCATCCCGGTGCAGACCAGCCACTCCACGCCGTCGAGCGGCGTCGTGCCGAACGGCCGGTTGAGGAACGGCAGGTAGATCACCGCCACCTGCAGGAGCAGCGACAGGGCGATCGCGCCCCAGAGCAGCGGGTTCGTGAACAGGTTGTGGAACGCGCTGACCCGCTCCGAGCGGGCGTTGAAGCAGTTGAACAGCTGTGCGAGTACCAACGTCGTGAAGGCCATCGTGCGGGCCTCGGTCAGCGAGGCCGTGCCCTCGACCAGCCCGCCGGGAAGACCGAGGTCGAGCGTGAACAGCGTCGCGGCGGCCATCACGATCCCGACGAACACGATGCCGGCCTGCATCGGCGCGTCGATGACGCGGTCGGTGAGCCGGCGGGGGGCGCGCTCCATCACGTCGTCGGGCGGCGGATCGACCCCCATCGCGAGCGCGGGTGCCGCGTCGGTGAGCAGGTTGATCCACAGGATCTGCGTCGCGAGCAGCGGGACCGCCGCGGCGCCGCCGGCCTGGTCGAGCCCGATCATCCCGGCGCCCAGCACGCCGAAGAACATCGTGAGCACCTCGCCGGCGTTCGAGGACAGCAGGTACCGCAGGAACTTGCGGATGTTCGAGAAGATCCCGCGGCCCTCGCGGACGGCCGCCACGATCGTGGCGAAGTTGTCGTCGGCGAGGATCATGTTCGCCGCCTCCTTCGCCACGTCGGTCCCGGTGATGCCCATCGCGACGCCGATGTCGGCCCGCTTCAGCGCCGGCGCGTCGTTCACGCCGTCGCCGGTCATCGCGACCACGTGCCCGTCCGCTTGGAGGGCGTCCACGATCCGCAGCTTGTGCTCCGGCGCAACCCGCGCGTAGACGGACGCCTCGCGCACGGCCTGGCGGAAGACGTCGTCCTCCAGTTCCTCGATCTCGAGGCCGGTCACCGTGCGGGCGTCGGTCTCGACCATGTCGAGCTCCTCGGCGATCCGCGCCGCCGTACGCGGGTGGTCGCCGGTGATCATCACCACGCGGACCCCCGCTCGCCGGGCCTCGCCGATCGCCACCTTCGCCTCGGACCGGGGCGGGTCGATGATCCCCACGACGCCGGCGAAGACCAGGTCCTGCTCGAGGTCCTCGCCGATCTCCTCGGGCTCGTCGGGGAGCCCCTCGGGCAGCGGGCGGTACGCGGTACCGAGCGTCCGGAACGCCTGTCCGGCGAGCGCGTCCACGGTCGCGAGGATCTCGGCGCGGCGATCCTCGTCGAGGGGCCGAGGTTCGTCGCCCACCTGCTCGTGCGTGCAGCGTTCGAGGAGCACGTCGGGCGCGCCCTTCGTCGCCACCACCACCCGGTAGTCGTGCTCGGCGTCGACCTCCAGCGTGCTCATCAGCTTGCGCTCGGAGGTGAAGGGCACCTCGCCGACGCGCCGGAACCGGTCCTGGAGCCCCTGGACGAATCCGGCCTTGCGCTCGGCGATCAGGAACGCCGCCTCCGTCGGGTCGCCCTGGATGACCCACTCGCCGTCCTCCTCGCGGATCGACGCGTCGTTCGCCAGGGCGCCGAGGGACACGACCGCGCGGACCTCCTCGAGCAGCGGGCCCGCGTCGAGCGAGCGGTCGTGCCGGACGAACTCGCCATCGACCGCGTACCCGACGCCCGTGACCTCCACCTCGCCCGAGCGAGTCAGGACGCGGAGGATCGTCATCTCGTTCCGCGTGAGCGTGCCGGTCTTGTCCGAGCAGATCACCGTGGCCGAGCCGAGCGTCTCGACCGACGAGAGCTGCTTCACGATCGCGTTCTTCCGCGCCATCCGCTGCACGCCGAGCGCGAGCACGACCGAGAGCACCGCCGGCAGCCCCTCGGGGACGGCCGCGACCGCGAGCGAGACACCCACGATCAGCACGTCGACGACGTCGGCGACCTCATCGATCGGCGACGTGAACAGGATCGCGGCCACGACGATCGCCGCGACGATCAGGACGGCGATGCCGAGCGTCCGTCCGACGTGATCGATCTCCCGCTGCAGCGGGGTGCGCTCCTCCTCGGTCTCGCCGAGGAGGCGCGCGATGCGGCCCATCTCGGTCGACATGCCGGTGCCCGTCACCACCGCGCGTCCGCGCCCGCGCGTGACGGCCGTGCCGCTGAAGACCATGTTCACCCGGTCGCCGAGGGCGACGGCCCCGGACAGCGTCGCGGCGTCCTTCACCACCGGCTCGCTCTCGCCGGTGAGCGACGCCTCGGCGACGGTGAGCGAGGCGGCCTCGAGCAGCCGGCCGTCCGCGCCGACGGCGTCACCCTCGGCCAGCAGAAGCACGTCCCCCGGCACGACCTCGCTCGTCGGCACACGGCGCGCCTCGCCGTCGCGCAGGACGCCGGACATCGGCGCCGCCATGCGCTGGAGCGCGGCGACGGCCTCCTCGGCCCTCGCCTCCTGCACGTAGCCGAGGACGGCGTTCGCGATCAAGATCGCGGCGATCACCACGGCCTCGAACGGCACCCCGTGAGCACCCTCGATCGCCCAGGTGACCAGCGAGATCGCGACCGCTGCGAGCAGCAGGTACACGAGGGGGTCGGCGAACTGGGTGAGGAGCTTCCGCCACGCCGGGACCGTGGCCTCCGGCTCGAGCTGGTTCGGGCCGAAGCGCTCGAGACGCGCCGCGGCCTCGGCCGCGGTCAGGCCCGTCGTGGGATCGACGCCCAGATCCGAGCCCACGTCCGCGGCGTCCGAGAGCCAGGGGTCCGCGACCAGGAGATCCGCGGGTCGATCCTCGATCACTCGCCCGCCTCGCGTTCGAGCTCGCGCCGCGGGGCCACCTGGACGAACGTCATCCCGCCCGGCAGCTCGCGCTCGATGTCGGCCTGGATCCGCTCGGAGAGGTCGTGCACGCGCGCGACGGTCCAATCCTGCGGGACGAGCACGGTCAGATAGACGAACCGGTGCTGGCCCGACTCTCGCGTCCGGATCGTGTCGAAGTCCACGGGTTCACTCGCTCGGTAGCGCTCGGTCACCGCCCGGACCCGTTGCACGGCCTCGGGGGGCAGCGCGGCATCCAGCAGGCCGACCACGGATCGGCGCAGGAGCTTGTACCCCATCCACAGGATGTTCACGCCGACGAGCAGCGCGACGATCGGGTCGAGGATCTCCAGGTCGAACAGCGCGACGAGCGTCACGCCCACGAGCACGCCGGCCGTTGTCCACACGTCGGTCAGCAGGTGCCTGCCGTCCGCCTCGAGGACCACCGACCGGTTGGCGCGGCCTGCGCGGATCAGCGCGATCCCGACGGCGAGGTTCATCAGCCCGGCGACGGCCGACAACGCGAGCCCGAGCGCCGGCCGGTCGAGCGGGACCGGGTTCATCAGACGGAGGACCGAGGTCCACACGATCGCGGCGGCGGCGAGGAACACCATCCCGCCCTCGACCCCGGCGGACAGGTACTCGGCCTTGCCGTGCCCGAAGTCGTGGTTGTGGTCGGCCGGCCGCTCCGCGACCCGGAGCGCGATCAGCGCCACGATCGCCGCGGTGAGGTTCACCAGGGACTCCATCGCGTCGGACAGCAGCCCGACGGAGCCGGTGATGAGCGCGGCCACACCCTTGATCGCCATCGTCGCCAGCGCCGTGGCGAGGGACAGGAGCATGAACCGGTTCAGCACGCGGTAACGCTGCTCGTCTGTCGTCATGCCGGTCGGGCGCGGTCGGGGCGCCCGTGCTCGATGCCACTCTACGGATGTCTCGACCGACTACCCGCCGATCGCGACACCGAGGCGGCGGCCGATAACGAACGTGACCCCGGCGGCGGCGAGCCCGAGGACCAGCTGACGCGTGCCGGAGTACAGGACACCCCGTCCGGTGAACAGCGCGATCCCGGCGCCGAGCGCGAACAGCGCGAGCCCGCTCAGCACGAGGCTGAGCGCGACGGCGGCCCCCCCATCGAGGAACGCGAAGGCGATCACCGGCAGCACGGCGCCAAGCGCGAACAGCAGGAACGACGCGCCGGCCGCCGTCCAGGGCGACCCACCGAGCTCGTCGGGCTCGATGCCGAGCTCCTCGCGGGCGAGCGTCTGCAGGGCGGCCTCCTCGTTGGTCATGATGTGCCTCGCGAGTTCCCGGGCCTGCGCCTCGGGCAGGCCCTTCGCCTGGTAGATCAGCGCGAGCTCCTCCTCTTCCTCCTCGGGGATCTCGGCGATCTCCTCGGCCTCGACCGCCATCTCACGCTCGTACAGCTCGCGGGAGCTCTGGACCGAGATCCACTCGCCGATCGCCATCGACGACGCGCCGGCCAGCAGTCCCGCGAGCCCCGCGATCAAGACGCTCCGTTCCGAGAACTCGGCCCCGGCCACACCCATCACGAGCGTGAGGTTCGACACCAAGCCGTCGTTCGCGCCGAGCACCGACGCCCGCAGCGCGTTGCCGCCGATCATCCGGTGCCGGCCCTCGACCCGCGCGAGCGTCCCGCCCGCGACCCCGCCGTCGGTGCTCCCGGACAGCACCGTGAGCACGCGGGCGTGCGAACGCTCGTCGATCGGCAGGGTGGTCCCCTGGGCCTCGGGCTGGGCGTCGTACATCGTGCGCGCGGCCCGCTCCGATCCGGCGACCGTCGAGAGCAGCGACCGCGCCCCGAAACGCCTGCCGAGCCAGATCAGCACGCGTGTCCGCCGGCTGGGGGCCCGGGGCGGCACGGCCGCGCCCCGCTCGCGCAGCTTCTCCTCCCACAGCGCCGCGTGCCGCTCCTCGGTCGCCTCGAGCCGTCGGTAGAGCTCGGCCAGCTCGGGCTGCGTCTCGAGCTCGGCGAGCGCCTCGTACAGGGCGGCGCCGTCGATCTCGCCCTGGAAGTTCGCGCGGTACCGGTCCAGGTCGTCCCGCTCGCCCACCGCTCCCCCCTCGCTCGACTCCCGGTCCCCCCAACGCTAGCCGTCGGCGCCTCTCCCGGTCGACCTCGCCGGGCCTCGACCCGGCTCCCGCGCGGCGCCGGGCGGCCGTAGACTCGGGCGCCATGAAGCCGGTGCTCCTCGTCCGCAACGACGAGTACGAGACCTTCGGCGTGGCCCCGGGCGCCCTCTCGTGGGCAGGGTGCGACGTTCGGACGGCGAACATGACCCGCGACGGGTCGGCGCTCCCGCCGCTCGAGGACGTCGCCGCCGTCGTCACCTTCGGCGGCACAGCGAACGTGGACCAGACGGACCGCTTCCCGTACCTGGCCAAGGTGCGCGGCTACACGCTCGAGGCCGTCGAGCGCGGGGTGCCGTACCTGGGGATCTGCCTCGGCTCGCAGCTGCTCGCGCGGGCGCTCGGACGCCCCGTCGTGAAGTCCTCCGTCAAGGAGGTCGGCTTCGAGCCGCTGCGGCCGACGGCCGAGGCCAAGGACGACCGGCTCCTGTCGGGGTACACGGACGGCGACATGGTCTTCCAGTGGCACGAGGACACCTACGAGTTGCCTCCCGACGCCACGATGCTCGCGACCGGCGACCGGATCGCCGTGCAGGCGTACCGGGTCGGCGAGCTGGCGTGGGGGATCCAGTTCCACCAGGAGCTCGACGCGACCGAGCTCGGCTGGTGGATCCGCATCGCCGACGCCGAGCTCGACCTGAAGGCGGTCTGGGGGAAGTCCGCCGACGAGCTCCGCGCCGAGTCCGAGCGCCACATGGCGGCGCACGAGGAGCGCGGCCGGGAGCTCTTCCGTCGCTTCGCGATGCTCGCGAAGGAGCACGGCGGATGAGGTCCGAGCGATGACCGCCGCGCCCGAGATCGCCGTCGTCGCGTACCACCTGCGACCGGGCCGCGTCACGTACTGGCAGGTCGGCGGGTACGGCGTCCCCGAGAACTACGTCGACGCCGTTCGCCGCGCCGGCGGGCTCCCCACGCTGATCCTGCCGGGCGACCCGCGCTCACCCGCCGAGCTGCTCGAGCGGTACCGCGGCCTGGTCCTCGTCGGCGGCGGCGACGTCGAGCCCTGGCGGTTCGGCGCCGAGCCGCACGAGCAGCTCTACGGCCTCGAGCCGGACCGCGACGCGTTCGAGATCGACCTGCTCCACGAGGCGGACCGCCGAGACCTGCCGGCGCTCTGCATCTGCCGCGGCATGCAGGTCATGAACGTCGCGTTCGGCGGCACGCTGATCCAGCATCTGCCCGAGGAACCGCGTTTCCAGCCCCACGGCACGCCGAGCGGCGCCGACGGGCTGCTCCACGACGTCGACGTCGAGCCCGGCAGCCGGCTCTCGGCCGCGGTAGGGATGGCGGTGCTCTCGTGCTCGTCTCACCACCACCAGGGCGTCGAGCGCGTCGGCGAGGGGCTCGCCGTGACCGCCCGCAGCGCCGACGGCCTGCCCGAGGCGATCGAGCGCGAGGGCGAGGGCTGGATCCTCGGCGTCCAGTGGCACCCGGAGGACACGGCGGCCGAGGATCGCTCCCAGCAACGGCTGTTCGACGCCCTGGTCGAACGGGCAGCCGAACGGGCGGTCGAACAGGCGCGCTAGCCTCGCCCCTCGCGCTACCATCGCGCCGGAAAGGGGCGACACGTGGGCGCACTGAGGGTCGTCCGCGCGACGGGAGACGCGGCCACGCGCGGTCAGCACATCGGCCGGGAGCTCCGCGACCTCATCAACGAGTCGATCGACTTCTACCACCGTTACCTGGCGCGCCGCGGCGTGTCGTCTCAGCAGCTCCAGGACCTGCTCACGCCGTACCTCGTGGCGTCCGAGTCCCGGTTCCCCTCGCTCATGACGCTGCTGAAGTCGATGGCGATCGGCGCCACCGTGCCGGTGCTCGAGCTGTTCGCTGTGAACGCGTTCGAGGAGCTGGAGCCGATGCTCGAGGCCCCCGAGGGCGGCCTGCTGTTCCTGCAGCGCAAGGAGGGCTACCTCGAGGCGCCGCCCATCGAGCCGCGTCAGCCCACGGACCGGTGCTCGAGCTTCACCGTCGTCGGCCCGACCACGACGATCCTCGCGCACAACGAGCACTGGCTCGCCGGGGATCGGGGAAACGTCGCCGTCGTGATCGACGAGCCGGACGACCGCCCCGTGCCGATCGCCTCCCCGACGATCGTGTGCTGCCTCCCGGCGGTCGGCGTCAACGGGCACGGCGGCGCGCAGGGGATCGGCTCGCTCACGGCCTCGGACGACCGGGTCGGCGTGCCGCGGGTGCTCGTCTCTCGGCACGCGCTCGAGGCGATCGATCGCCAGGACGCGCTCGCCCGCGCCGGACACCCGGCTCGTGCCGGCGGCTACGGGCACGTGTACGCCTTCGCGACCGGGGAGGCCTTCGTCGTCGAGACGACGGCCGAGCAGGTCGCGGTGCTCGACGGGCCCCTGCCCCACACGAACCACTACCTCGACCCGCGCCTGGCCGCGCTCGGCCCCGAGCCCGCCCCGGGGAGCGTCGCCCGCCTCGAGCGCCTCCGCCGGCTCCTCGACGAGCGGCGGCCGTCCACCGTGCCGGAGGCGATGGACATCCTGCGCGATCACGACTCGACGCCCCAGGCGATCTGCCTGCATCCGAAGCCGGAGGAGGGCGAGGAGGCGTCGGCCGTGATGTTCTCGATGGTGGCCGACCTCGGTGAGGGCCGGATGTGGGTCGCGCCCGGGAACCCGTGCGAGACCGAGTACGAGGAGGTCGACCTGTCCGGCGTGCTGTAGAGCCCCGGACGCCCGCAACCCGAGGAGGAGAGATGGCCTGGACCACACCGCTGCTGTACGAACGCCTGACCTGGCCCGAAGTGCGGAGGGCCGCGGCCGAGGACCGCGTCTGCCTGATCCCCGCCGGCGTGCTCGAGGACCACGGGCCGCACCTGCCGCTCGACGCCGACTCGCGCATCGCCACCGAGATCTGCCGACGCACCGCCGCAGAGCTGCCCGACGAAGTGGTGCTGCTGCCGACGCTCGTCCACGGCTACACGCCGCACCACATGGACTTCCCCGGCGCGATCACGATCGGGTGGAAGACGTTCGTCGACTACGCCGTCGACGTCGGCCGCTCGCTCGCCCACCACGGGTTCAAGCGGATCCTGTACCTGAACGGTCACGGGTCGAACATCCCGCTCCTGGACATGGCGTCCCGGCTCGTCGGCCTGAACCATCCCGACGTGCTGTGCGCCGCCGCCTTCTACCTCACCGGCGCCGACGCGCAGCGCACGATCGACGAGGTCCGCGACTCCGAGATCGGGGGCATGGGCCACGCCTGCGAGCTCGAGACGTCGATCTACCTCGCGATGGACCCCGACGCCGTCTTCATGGACAAGGCGGTGGACGAGAACAGCTATCCGGAGGGCAAGCACGCCTGGATGGACTGGTCCGACGGCCCGCTGAAGATCATGCCCTGGTGGAACGCGCTTTCGCACACCGGGGTCCACGGCGCGGCGACCAAGGCCACGGCCGACAAGGGCAGGATCCTGCTCGACGCCGCCGTGCAGGAATGCGTGGAGTTCGTCCGAGAGCTCCGCGAGAAGCCCCTCCCCGTCCGGTGGACCCCACAGGAGACGGCACCCTGACACCCGACGCCGGGACCCGGGTCGCGGAGGATGCGGTTGAACGAGCCCCCGTGCTATACCTCGGTCAACCGACGGGCTCCGCTCGCCGGGACGGGCCCGCGTCGCGTGATGTGACCCTCGGTCACCCACCCTCCGCGAGGCCCATATGCGTAGGACATAATCGGGCGGGGATCCCCCGCGAGTAAGGAGGCGCTCGATGCGATCCACGTGGCGGATGGTCTTGGCGTTCGTCGTCGGGGCCGCGATCGCGACCGCCGGCTTCGTCCAGGTGGCGCTCGCGCAGGAGGAGACCGGCGCGACCGGCGCGACCGGCGGGACGGAAGAGAAGGTGACGTTCACGTGGGGCAGCACGGGCGAGCCGAGCTCGCTCAACCCCATGAGCGGCTACCTCGCCGTCGACTTCTACTTCTGGACGGCGACGTACCACCTGTTGATCGACTGGGACGAGAACCTGGGCGTGGACAAGGACGTCGATGATCCGGGCTCGGGCCTGGTCACCGAGGTCGAGATGAGCGACGACGCGATGTCGTACACGTACCACCTCAAGGACGGCATCATGTGGTCCGACGGGCAACCGCTGACGGCGGAGGACGTCGCGTACACGCTCAACCTCTACAAGGGCAACCACGCGTACCTGCCGCAGAACTACCTGACGCTGATCGACGGCGAGGTCTCGTTCGACAACGAGGCGAACACGATCAGCTTCACGACGAGGGAGCCGACCGGCCTGTATTCGGGCAAGGTCGCCTACATGTACGACTACATCCTGCCCAAGCACGTCTTCGAGACCCTCGAGAAGCCGAAGCAGTTCGAGAACGTGCCGAACGTCGGCAGCGGCCCGTTCGTCATCACGGAATACGAGGTCGGCGAGTTCGTCGTCATGGAGAAGAACCCGTACTGGGTGGGCCCCGAGCCCGCGGTCGACGAGCTGATCTACCGGATCTACAAGAACGAGGACGCGCTGGCCGAAGGGGTGAAGGCCGGCGAGGTCGACTTCGCCTACTTCACCTCGGCGAACATCTTCGACAGCATGGCGACGGAGCCGAACATCGAGACGATGGCCGGCACGATCCCCTCGTTCTCCGAGATCGGCTTCAACACGGGTTCCGCCTACCAGGAGGCGGACGACATCTTCACGCCGCACGGCGACGGGCACCCCGCCCTCACCGACGTCAACGTCCGCCGGGCGATCCGGATGGCGATCGACAGCCAGACGCTGACCGACCGCGTGCTCGGCGGCTACGGCCTGCCCGGCGACACGATCGTGCCGCCGGTCTCGGTCGCGGGAGCGCGATGGGAGCCGACCGGCGAGGAGGTCATCCCGTTCGACCTCGAGGCCGCGGCGCAGCTGCTCGAGGACAACGGGTACGTGGACAGCGACGGGGACGGGGTCCGCGAGATGCCGGAGGGATCGCTCGACCCAGGCCGGCCGCTCGAGTTCCGCTACTACGTGTGCTCGAACGAGCAAACCTCGGTCGACGCCTCGCAGTTCGTGAAGCCATGGCTCGAGGAGATCGGGATCCAAGCCAACGTGGAGGTCGTGACGTCCGGTCGCCTCGGCGACATCATCAACGAGGGGACCTACGACCTCTTCAGCTGGGGCTGGATCCCCGACCCCGACCCGGACTCGGCGCTCTCGTGGTTCACGTGCGACCAGCGCCCGCCGGACGGGAAGACGTACGGCAACAACGACTCGTATTACTGCAACCCGGAGTACGACGCGATGTACGCGGAGCAGCGTGCGACGGTCGACCCCGAGGCACGCTGGGAGATCGTGCACGAGATGCAGCGCATCTACTACGAGGACGCCGCGTACGCGGTGATGTGGTACGACCCGGTCTTCTCCGTCTGGCGAAGCGACCGGTTCACCGGGTTCGTGGTGCAGCCGCAGCCGAAGGGCGACCCGCTCGAGAGCTGGGGCGGGCCCAGCAGCGTCTGGTGGAAGATCAGGCCGGTCGGCGCGGGGACCGGAACCACCGAGACGCGGGGCATCCCCGCGGCCGCGTGGATCGGCATCATCGCGGGCGTGGTCATCATCGCCGCGGCGATCGTGCTCGGCCGGCGGCGCAGGTCGACGGAGGACGAAGCTTAGGGTCGAAGGACGGATCGGACCAGGGTGGGAACGCGCGGATACCTCGCCGGCAAGATCCTCCAAGCGTTCCTCACCCTGGTGTTCGTCCTGTGCTTCAACTTCTTCCTGTTCCGCGTGATGCCGGGCGATCCCGCGGCGTTGCTGCTCCGCGGGACGTCCGCCTTCAACCCCGAGAACGTGGAGCAGGTCAGGGAAGACCTCGGCCTCAACGAATCCCTTCCGAAGCAGTTCCTGATCTACATGGCCGACACGGCGCAGCTGAACTTCGGGGAGTCCTTCTTCCTCCGCGGCAAGCCGGTGAACGAGGTGGTCGCCGACAAGATCTGGCCAACCGTGCTCCTCGTGGGCACGTCGACGATCGCGTCGATCGTCCTGGGGCTCTTCATCGGCATCTGGGGGGGCTGGCGACGAGGGACAGTCGCCGACTACGGCTCGCTCACGTTCACGTTGTTCGTGTACGCCATGCCCGAGTTCTGGTTCGGCATCCTCGTCCTGATGGCGTTCGGCGGCGGCGTCGGGCCATTCCCCTCGATCTTCCCGACGGGTGGGTACGAGACGCCGGGCGCCGACCTCACGGGTTTCGCGCACGCCGCGGACGTCCTGAACCACATGGTGATGCCGTTCTTCGTCCTCACCGTCGCATACCTCGGTGAGTACGCGATCATCATGCGGAACTCGCTCACCGACGTCATGGCCGATGACTTCGTGACCACCGCCCGAGCGAAGGGTGTCCGCGAGAAGCAGGTCCTGTGGCGACACGTCGTGCCGAACGCCCTGCTCCCGACATGGACGCTCACGATGCTCTCGCTCGGGTTCGTCTTCGGGGGGGCCATCACGATCGAGTACGTCTTCTCGTGGCCCGGTCTCGGGTGGCTCACGGTCCAGGCGATCGAGGCGAAGGACTTCGCCCTGCTCCAGGCTCTCTTCCTCATCTTCTCGGCCGCGGTGATCATCGCGAACCTCATCGCCGACATCACGTACATGTACCTCGACCCCCGAGTGAGGGCTGCCTGATGCGACCTGGGACGATCGGACCACCCGCCGAGGCACCGACGCCGCCGCCGGATGAGGACGTCCGTGTCCCCCACGAGGTGCTGCTGAGCCCTCGTCGCATCGTCTGGGCTCGCCGCAAGCGCGCGTTCCAGAGGACCGCGAGGACCTACCGGAAGAGCACGATGGGGATGATCGGGCTCGCGATCCTGGTGTTCTTCATCCTCGTGGCCGTCTTCGCACCACTCATCGCCGACCGGACCACCATGGACCCCACGTCTCCGACGACCGGCGACGCCTACGAGCCTCCGAGCGCCGAGTTCTGGTTCGGCACCGACAACCTCGGACGCTCGATCTACACGATGACCGTGTTCGGATCTCGGATCTCGCTCACCGTGGGGCTGGCCGCCACCCTCATCTCGATGTCCATCGGCGCCCTCATCGGCATCTTCGCCGGCTACTACGGCGGCTGGCTCGAGACAGGGCTGATGCGCGTCACCGATTGGTTCCTCGTGCTTCCCTGGCTTGCCCTGGCCATCGTCCTCGCGTCGCTGCTCGGCCGGTCGCTCTCGATCATCATCCTCGTGATCGGCATCACGTCGTGGCCCGGGACCGCCAGGATCGTGCGCGCCCAGGCGCTCTCGGTGAAGACGAGACCTTACGTCGAACGGTCTCGCGCGCTCGGCGCGAGCAATTGGCACCTCATCAGCCATCACATCCTGCCGAACGTCGGACCCCTGATCTTCGCGAACACGATCCTCACGGTTGCGATCGCGATCCTTTCGGAGACAACCCTTTCGTTCCTCGGCCTCGGCGACCCGCTCGCCGTGTCGTGGGGGACCATCCTCGAATTCGCATTCAGCAGCGGCGCGGCGACGACCGGTAAGTGGTGGTGGCTGCTCCCCCCGGGGCTCGCAATCGTGTTCGTGGTGCTCGCCTTCACGATGGTCGGATTCGCCCTCGACGAGATCCTCAACCCGAAGCTGCGGGAGCGCTGAGCCGATGAGCGTCCTGTCTGTCCGCGACCTGACGGTGACGTACTACACGCAGGCCGGCCCCGTGCCCGCCGTTAGCGGTGTGGACCTGGCCGTCGACAAGGGGGAGGTCCTCGGGCGGGCCGGCGAGTCCGGCTGCGGGAAGTCCAC
>DAIUEM010000003.1:0-23515 GCA_036845105.1 Actinomycetota bacterium
GGTACATCGGGAACAGGATCGCCTCGAAGAACAGGAAGAACAGCAGCAGGTCGAGCGCGAGGAACGTGCCGATCATGCCGGTCTCGAGCACGAGCATCGAGGCCATGAACAGCCGCACGCGGTCGTCGACCTTCCACGATGCGAGGATCGCGATCGGCATGAGGAACGTGGTGAGCAGCACCATCCACAGGCTCACGCCGTCGACGCCCAGCAGGTACTGGAGGTTCACGGCGTCCACCCACGTGGCCTGCTCGACGAGCTGGAACCCGGTCACGCCGCTGTCGAAGCGACCGAGCATCGCGAGCGACATGAGGAACGTCGCGACCGCCACGAGGAGCGCCACCGCCCTCGCGACGTCGTCTCGCATCCCGGGCCACGCGACGAGCAGCACCACGCCGACGAGCGGCAGGAACGTCGTGAGGGTCAGCCAGTTGCTCACGCACGCACCCCCACGTACACGAGGAGCGCGAGCGCCCCGACCAGGAAGGCGAGCGCGTACGTCCGGACCAGACCGGTCTGGACGCGGCGCCCCACCCCCGCGAGCCCCTGGACCAGCCGACCGACGGCGTTCACGATGCCGTCGACCAGACGGGCGTCGACGACGTAGGCGAGGAACGCAGACCCGGCCTTCGCCGGCGCGACCACCACGCTCGCGTACACGTCGTCGACGTGCATCCCCTGGCTCAGGAACCGCTGGAGGGGCGCGGCGCGGAGCCGCAGCGCGAGCCAGTCGACGCGACCCGAGGCGTACGCGAGCCACGTCACCCCCAGGCCGCCGAGCGCCACCACCTGCGAGATCACGATCAGCGCGGCCGAGCCGACGCCGGCCGACCCGTGCGGGACCGCCCCGAGCACCGGCTCGAGGAACGTGGGCACGAGCCCGGTGTCCGGGTCCAACATCAGCACGCCGAGCCCCACGGCGCCGACGGCGAGCACGACGAGCGGCACGAGCATCACGGTCGGCGACTCGTGCGCGTGCTCGGCCTCCGCGCTCCTCGCGTCCCCGAGGAACGTGAGGAACACGAGCCGGCCGATGTACAGGGCCGAGAGCAGGGCGCCGAGCGTCCCGAGCAGCCACACGGCCGTTCGGCCGGTCTCGCTCGCGACGACGAGGATCTCGTCCTTCGCGAAGTACCCGGCGAGCCCGAACACGCCTGCGAGCGACAGGGCCCCGAGGACCGCCACCCCCGCCGTCCACGGCATCCGGCGCCGCAGCCCGCCCATCCGCTTCAGGTCGGTCTCGTCGTGCGTGCCGTGCATGACGGACCCAGCCGACAGGAACAGCAGGGCCTTGTAGCAGGCGTGCGCGGCGAGCATGAACATCGCGACCGAGTACGCGCGCATCCCCGCGGCCATGAACATGAACCCGAGCTGGCTCACGGTCGAGTACGCGAGCACCCGCTTGATGTCGTCCTGCCCGAGCGCCGACAGCGCCGCGTACAGCGCCGTGACGAGGCCAACGACCAGGACGACGATCAGGGCGACGCCCGAGATCTCGAAGAACAGGTGCGTGCGCACGACGAGGTAGACGCCCGCGGTGACCATCGTCGCCGCGTGGATCAGCGCCGAGACCGGCGTCGGGCCCTCCATCGCGTCGGGGAGCCAGACGTGGAGCGGGACCTGCGCCGACTTGCCGATCGCGCCGCCGAACAGCAGCAGCGCGATCACCGTGAACACGCCCGATGGCTGCACCCCCTCGATCGCCGGGTCGAGCACGGTCGACAGGTCCAGCGACCCGAGGCGCAGGAACACGAGCGCGATCCCGACGAGCATGAACGTGTCGCCGATCCGCGTGGTCACGAACGCCTTCTTCGCGGCGTTCGCGGCGGCCGTGCGCTCGAACCAGAAGCCGATCAGCAGGTAGGAGCACAGGCCGACGCCCTCCCACCCGACGTACAGGACGAGGAGGTTCTCGGCGAGGACGAGCAGGAGCATGAAGAACACGAACAGGTTCAGGTACGCGAAGAAGCGTCCGAACCGGGGATCGCCCTCCATGTAGCCGATCGCGTACAGGTGGATCAGCGCGCCGACGACCGTCACGACCAGGATCATCAGCACCGAGAGCTGGTCCACCCGCAGGTCGACGTTCACCGTGAAGGCGCCGGCCCGGATCCAGTCGAAGAGATGGACGACCGTCGTGCGCTCCTCGGCCGGCTGCGCGAGCACGTCGAGGCCGACGGCCACGGCGATCGCCGCCGCCGCCCCGACCGCGAGCGTCCCGAGCCACCCGGCCGCCCTGCCGAGCCGCCGGCCCGCGAACAGGTTCACGACGAACCCGAGGAGCGGGAGCGCCGGCACGAGCCACACGGCCTCGGTCATCGGCTCACCATCTCAGTACCGCCAGGTCGTCGACGTTCGCCGTTCGGCGTCGCCGGAACACGTAGACGATGATCGCGAGGCCGACGACGACCTCCGCGGCCGCGACGACCATCGAGAAGAAGGTGAGCACCTGCCCGGTCAGGTTGCCGTGGAGCCGCGAGAACGCGACGAGCGCCAGGTTCACGCCGTTCAGCTGCAGCTCGACGGACATGAAGATCACGAGCGCGTTCCGGCGCACCATCACGCCGACCGTGCCGATAGTGAACAGCGCCGCCGAGACGACGAGGAAGTACGCGATCGGCGTCGTCACGGCGCCACCTCGGCCATCTCCGGCTCGGCCGCCAGGGCCTCCTGCTCGGCGGGGGTGATCGCCCGCCGGTGCCGAGCGGCGAGCATCATCGCGGCGACCGCCGCGACGATCAGCAGCACGGACGTGGCCTCGAACGGGAGGAAGTAGTCGCGGAACAGGGCCCGCGCGAGCGCCTCGGTGTTGCCGCCGCGGTTCGCCGTCTCCGCGAAGGCCTCCGGGCCCTTCGCCGCGAACCCCACACCGGCGCGGATCGCCACGACGAGCTCGGCGAACACGCCGATCCCGATGAGGATCGCCGCCGGGCGCTGCCACGGGATGCGCTCGGTCAGCACCTCGTCCCGGTCGACGCCGAGCAGCATGATCACGAACAGGAACAGCACCATGATCGCCCCGGCGTAGACGATGATCTGCACGGCGAACAGGAACGGTGCCTCGAGGACCAGGTAGAAGACGGCGATCGTGAAGAAGTTCACGATGAGGAACAGCGCCGCATGTACGGCGTTGCGCTGCAACAGCATCGCGATCGCCGACCCGATCGAGATCGGCGCGAAGACCCAGAACACGATCTGGTCCGCGCTCACACCGCCCCTCCCGTCCGAGCCCGCACGCCTATCCCTCCCGGTCGACCGGATCGGTGCCGAGCGCCGGTGGCGGCTCGAGCAGCTGCTCCTTCGTCCAGATCGCCTCCTCGCGCGTGGTGAACGACATCTCGTAGTAGCTGGTCAGCGTGAGAGCGCGCGTCGGGCAGGCCTCGACGCACAGGCCGCACATGATGCAGCGCAGGTAGTTGATCTGGTAGTCCTTCGCGTACCGCTCGCCCGGGCTCACGGGCCGCTCGGGTTCGTTGTCCTCGCCCTCGACCCAGATCGCGTCGGCGGGGCACGCGTACGCGCAGAGCTCGCAGCCGATGCACTTCTCGAGGCCGTCCTCGTACCGGTTCAGCCGGTGGCGGCCGGTGTGCGAGCGCGGCGGGGGCGGCACGATGTCCTTCGGGTACTCCTCGGTCACGTCCTTGCGGAAGACCTGCTTGACGATCGTCCCCATCCCGCGCACGACCGCGCCGACCGCGGAGCCGAAGTCCGTACGCGGCGTCTCGCCCGAGCGCTCGCTCACGGCCCCACCTGCTCCGACGACCGCCGGGGCGCGAGGAGCGGCCACACGAGCGTGAGCGCGACGAGCACGCCCAGGAGGACCGCGGTGCCGATGAGGATCTCGCGCCGGCCGTAGACGTCGGGCAGCACCACGATCGCGCCGGTCACGAGCACCCACAGCAGCCCGAACGGGATCAGGAACTTCCAGCCGAACGCCATGAGCCGGTCGTACCGGACCCTCGGTAGCGTGGCGCGGATCCACACGTAGAGGTAGACGACGAGGAAGACCTTGAACAGGAACCACAGGAGCGGCCACAGCCACGGCAGGAACTCGGGCGCCGGCCCTCGCCATCCGCCGAGGAACAGCGTGACCGCGACGGCCGCCACCGTGACGACGTTCAGGTATTCGCCCAGGTAGAACAGCGCGAACCGGATGCCCGAGTACTCGGTGTGGAACCCCGCCACCAGCTCCGACTCGGCCTCGGGCAGGTCGAAGGGCGGGCGGTTCGTCTCGGCCAGGCCGGCGATCAGGTAGATCACGAACGCCGGGAACTGCGGGATCACGTTCCACACGCGGTCCTGGGACGCCACGATCTCGGACATCTGGAGGCTGCCCGAGTACATCAGCACCGCGACGAGCGCGAGGCCCATCCCGACCTCGTAGCTGATCATCTGCGCCGAGGAGCGGATCGCGCCGAGCAGCGGGTAGTTCGAGCCGCTCGACCAGCCGCCGAGCACGATGCCGTAGATCATCAGCGAGCCCATCGCGAGGATCCACAGGATCCCGATGTTGAGATCCGCGAGCTGGAACGGGAGCTCGCGCCCGAAGAGCGTGACGCTCGTGCCGAACGGGATCACCGCGAACGCGAGGAACGCCGGCAGCATCGAGATCACCGGGGCGATGAGGTACACGGGCCGATCGGCGAGCGTCGGTGTGATGCCCTCCTTGAAGAACAGCTTGATGCCGTCGGCGAGCGTGATGAGGATCCCGCGCGGCCCGGCGCGCATCGGCCCCTTCCGCGTCTGCATGTCGGCGATCACCTTGCGCTCCACCCAGATCAGGATCAGGACGGTGATCAGGAGCGCGAGGAAGACCACGACGACCCGCGCGACGAGCAGCACCCAGTCGAGCCAGTCCATCAGGCGCCGCCTCCCCCGGCCGGGACGGCGACCTCCGCCGCGTCGGCCGCGACCGGCTGGAGCTCGACCCCCGCCGTGAACCGGCCGGAGAGCAACGCGTTCGCCGCGAGCCCCGGCTGGTTGAACGGCACGAAGACCGAGCCCTGCGCGACGTGCTCGGTCACCCGCGCCGCCACGACGGCCTCGCCCGCCGCCGTGCGCAGACGGACCCGGCCACCGTCCTCGATCCCGTGCTTCGCCGCGTCCTCGGGGTGGACCTCCGCGAACGCCTCGTCCTCCAGGGAGGCCTTCAGCTCGGTGGCGCCCTCGACGAGCCGTCCCTCGTCGACGAGGAGCGGCGCGCTGAACAACGTAAGGTCCTCGATCCACTGCGGCGCGCCGGCGCCTGCCCACGCCGTTGCACGCCGGGGCCGCTCGCTCGGCACGAGCAGCCCGCCGAGCTCCTCCTGCAGACCCTCGAGCGTCTCGAAGCCGAGGTCGCCGCCCATCGCGCGCGCGAGAGCCACGAGGATCTCCCAGTCGGGCCGCGACAGGCCCTTCGGCGTCCGCACCGGGCGGATCCGCTGGGAGCGTCCCTCCCACGTCGTGACGTGCCCCTCGCGCTCGAACGGCGCCGCGGCGGGCAGGAACGCGTCGGCGTAGGGTTCGAGCGCGCCGAGCTCGAGCGACTGGACGACCTTGTACCGTGCGTTCTGCAGCGCGCGGCGCGCGAGCGCGGCGTCGGGCACGTCCCGGAGCGGGTCGACGCCGATCAGGAACAGCACGTCGATCTCGCGCTCGGCGGCCGCCTCGAGGATCTCCATCCCCGAGCGGCCCGCCGCCGTGGGCACCGCGCCCCACACGGTCTCCACCTCCGCACGCTCGGCGTCGTCGGTCACGCGGCGCCCGCCGGGCAGCAGGGCCGGATGGACGCCTGCGCGGAGCGCGCCGCGGTCGTTCGCCCGCCGCCCGAGCAGCGTGAACCGGGCGCCGTGCCGCCCGGCGAGGGCGAGCGCCACATCCGCAGCCAGCGGGTGCTCTGCCAGGCCGGTCCCGGCGAGCAGGACCGCTCGGTCGCCCGCCTCCGCGAGCGCCGCCGCGATCCGGTCCTCGAGGCCGTCGCCACCTCCGGTGGCGTCGTGGATCCGCGCGAGCGCCGAGGCCTCCTGGCCCGGGCGGACGAGGAGGTGCTCGGCCACGTCGTGCAGCCGCGTGCGACGTGGGTGGACGACGAAGACCTTCGCCCCGCGCCGCGCGGCCTTGCGGATCCGCAGGTGCAGGATCGGCACCTCCTGCTCGGCGTCGAGGCCCGCGAGGACGATCACGCTCGCGCGCTCGACGTCGCGATAGGTCACGGTCATCGGGCTCGCGGCCGCGAGCTCCTCGGCCACGCCGCCGTGGAACGCGCGGCGGTGGTCGAGGTCGTTCGTCCCGACCACGGTGCGCGCGAGCTTCGACAGCGCGTACGCGTCCTCGTCGGGCAGGCGCCCGCTGCTGAGGAACGCCACGCGGGCGCCCTCGCACCACGAGGCCACGGTCGACAGCGACTCCCCGAACGAGACGGGCTCGAGCCCGCGATCCCTGAGCAGCGGCGTCACCAGGCGATCCGGGGCGTCCGCGAACCGGTATGCGAAACGCCCCTTGTCGCAGAGCCAGGCGTCGTTCACCTCGAGGTTGTCGCGCGCGAGCACCCGGACGACCTCGCCGCGGCGCAGGTCCACCCTCACGTTGCACCCGGCGGCGCAGTGCGAGCAGACCGAGTCCGCGCTCGACAGGTCGAACGGTCGAGCGACGAACCGGTACGACGTCGCGGTGAGCGCGCCGACCGGGCAGATCTGGATCGTGTTCCCGCTGAACGGCGAGCGGAAGTCCTCGCCCGCGGCGATCGAGACGCGCTCGCCGGCGCCGCGCGCGTAGAGCTCGATGAAGCGGTCGCCGCTGATCTCGTCGCAGAACCGTGTGCACCGGGCGCACAGCACGCACCGCTCGCGGTCGAGCGCAACCGCCGGCGAGAGCAGGATCGGCTTCTCGTAGACGCGCTTCGGCTCGATGTACCGGCTCTCGCCCGGGCCGAAGGCCATCGTCTGGTCCTGCAGCGGGCACTCGCCGCCGCGGTCGCAGATCGGACAGTCGAGCGGGTGATTGAGCAGCAGGAACTCCAGGTTTGCCACCTGGGCCCCGTGCGCCGTCTCCGACCGGTTCTGCGTGTACACGACCATCCCGGGCGCGACGGTTGTCGTGCACGACGTGAAGAGCTTGCGCTGGCCCTCGATCTCGATGTAGCACTGGCGGCACGCGCCGAGCGGCTCGAGCAGCGGGTGATCGCAGAAGCGCGGGATCTCGATGCCGAGCTGCTCGGCGGCGCGGATGATGAGCGTCCCGGTCGGGACGGTCACCTCCTTGCCGTCGATCGTGAGGGTGACGGTGTCGCCGTTCGGCCGCGGGTCGCTCACCGCAGGACCTCCCCGAGCGGGACGAACACCGGCTCCGAGGGCTCGCGCCCCGGCGACCCCATCTCGTCGGGGCCGAGCTCCAGGGCCACGCCGCCGGGGCCCTCGCCGGTGAACGGGCATCGACGCTCGGCGATGTGCTGCTCGTACTCCTCGCGGAAGTACCGCAGGCTGGACTGGAGGGGGCTCGCGGCACCGTCGGCGAGTGCGCAGAACGACTTGAAGAGCATGTTGTCCGCCGTGTCGAGGATCAGATCGAGGTCCTCGGGACGGCCGTAGCCGTGCTCGATCCGCGCGAGCACCCGGCTCACCCACCACGTGCCCTCACGACAGGGCGTGCACTTGCCGCAGGACTCGTGCGCGTAGAACTGCGACATCCGACGGGTGGCCTCGACGACGCAGTCCGTCTCGTCCATCACCATGACGGCGCCGGTCCCGAGCATCGACCCCGCCGCCTGCACCGACTCGAAATCCAGCGCGACGTCGAGGTGCTCGGCCGTGAGCAGCGGGGTCGACGAGCCACCGGGCGTCCACGCCTTCAACGCTCGGCCGCCGAGGACGCCGCCGGCGTGCTCCTCGAGCAGGACGCGGAACGGCGTGCCCATCGGCAGCTCGTAGTTGCCCGGACGCTCCACCTTGCCCGAGATCGAGAAGACCTTCGTGCCGGGGGACTTCTCGGGCCCGACCCCCGCGAACCACGCGGCGCCGCGGCGCAGGATGTGCGGGACGAAGCAGAGCGTCTCCACGTTGTTGATGAGCGTCGGGCTCTCGTACAGGCCCTCGACCGCCGGGAACGGCGGGCGCAGACGGGGCTGGCCTCGGAACCCCTCGAGCGAGGACAGGAGCGCCGTCTCCTCGCCGCAGATGTACGCGCCGGCGCCGCGGTGGAGCACCACGTCCAGGTCGTAGCCGGAGCCGAAAAGGTCCCGGCCGAGGAAGCCCTTCGCGTACGCCTCGGCGATCGCCCGCTGCAGGACCGTGCCCGGCCACAGGAACTCGCCGCGGCAGTAGATGTAGGCGGTGTGGCTCTGGACCGCGTAGGCAGCGATCGCGAGGCCCTCGAGCATCTGGTGCGGCTCGCGCTCGACGAGCTCGCGGTTGTTGTACGTCCCCGGCTCGGACTCGTCGAAGTTGCACACGAGGTACGTGGGCTTGCCGGTGTCCTGCGGGACGAACGACCACTTCACGCCCGTCGGGAACCCCGCGCCTCCGCGCCCGCGGAGGCCCGAGGCCTTCACCTCGTCGATCACCGCGGCGGGGGTCATCGACAGCGCTCGACGGAGCCCCTCGTAGCCTGCCTTGGCCAGGTACCCGTCGATCGCGAGCACGTTCGGGTCGCCCCAGTTCGCCGTGACGATGCGGGCGGTCTGGCTCACGACGGCTCCTCCAGCCCGGCCAGGATGCGCGACGCGTGGCGGAAGTCGCGCGGCGCGACCCCCCTCGAGGGCTCGGGGACCTCGCCGCCGCGGAGGGCGGCCACGATCTCGGTGACACGATCGGGGTCCACGCGGTCGTGGTTCGCGAAGTCGACCTGCACGACCGGCGCGGCGTCGCACGCACCGAGGCACTCCTCCTCGTGCACCGTCACAGCGCCGTCCTCCGAGACCTCGGAGCCCGGGGCAAGGCCGGCGGCCTCGCGGGCGGCCGCGTAGACCTCCCGCGCTCCGCGGAGCGCGCACGACAGGTTCGTGCACACGTTGACGACGTGCGTGCCGGTCGGGCGCAGGCGGAGCATCGTGTAGAAGGTCGCGACGGCCTCGACCTCGGCGGTGCGCAGGCCGAGGAGCTCGGCGACCTCGCGGAGCCCGTCCCGCGTGACGTGACCCTCCACCGACTGCGCGAGGTACAGGAGCGGCAGGATCGCCGAGCGTTCGCGCCCCTGCGGGTACCTGGCCTTCATCGCCTCCGCCTGCTCGCGGAGCTCGGGCGAGAGCACCGCCATCAGCGGTCCACCCCGCCCATCACGGGGTCGAGGCTCGCGATGACCGCGATCGCGTCGGCGACGAGCCCGCCCCTCACCATGGCGGGCACCGCCTGGAGGTTCACGAACGAGGGGTCGCGGATCCGGACCCGGTACGGCCGGTGCTCGCCGTCCGAGACGACGTACATGCCGAGCTCGCCCCGGGGGGACTCGACGGGCAGGTAGACCTCGCCGGCCGGGACCTTCACGCCGTCCGTCACCATCTTGAAGTGATGGATGAGGGCCTCCATCGACTCCTCCATGATGTGCGTGACGTACGCGGTCGAGTTGCCGATCCCGTCCGGCCCGACCTCCAGACGTGAGGGCCACGCGACCTTCGGGTCCTCGACCATGACCGGGCCGGGCTCGCGCAGGCGGTCGAGGCACTGCTCCACGATCCGCATCGACTCGCGCATCTCGTCCAGCCGGATCGCGTAGCGGCCGTAGCAGTCCGCCGAGTCCCGGGTGACGACGTCGAACTCGTACGTCTCGTAGCCGGCGTAGGGCTCGTCGCGGCGGACGTCCATCGGCACTCCGGCCGCCCGGAGCGTCGGCCCCGTGACCCCGAGCGCGATCGCGTCCTCGCCCGAGAGGATCCCGACGCCGGCGTTGCGCTCGAGCCAGATCGGGTTGCTCGAGAGCAGGCTCTCGTACTCGCGGATCCGCCCGGGCATCATGTCCAGGAAGTCCTCGATCGCGTCGGTGGCGCCGTCCGGCAGGTCCATCACCACGCCGCCGATCCGGATGTACGCATGGTTCATCCGCAGCCCGGTGGCCATCTCGAAGATGTCCAGGAGCACCTCGCGCTCGCGGAAGCCGAAGAGCATGACCGACACGGCGCCGAGCTCCATCCCGCTCGTCGCGAGCCACACCAGGTGCGAGGCGATCCGGTTGAGCTCGCAGAACAGGACCCGGAGCACCTGCGCCCGCGGAGGCGCCTCGATCCCGAGGAGCCGCTCCACGGCAAGCGCGTACGCGAGCTCGTTGAAGAACGGCGAAAGGTAGTCGGCCCGCGTGACGAACGTGACGCCCTGCTGCCAGGTCCGGTACTCGAGGTTCTTCTCGATGCCGGTGTGCAGATAGCCGACGATCGGCTCGCACCGGACCACGGTCTCGCCGTCGAGCTCCAGCAGGAGCCGCAGCACGCCGTGCATCGAGGGGTGCTGCGGCCCCATGTTGATGACCATCGTCTCCTGGCGCAGCTCCTCGGTGGACAGCGGGTCCATCGGGTCGAAGTCCGGGCTCGTGTCGACGTTCACGGCGAGGTCCTCCGGTCGACCGGCGGGATGAAGGCGCCCCTGTAGCGCGTGTTCACACCGCCGATCTCCTCGGTCTTGCGGAGCGGGTGCCCCTCCCAGCCGTCGGGCAGCATGATCCGGCGCAGGTTCGGGTGGCCCTCGAAGACGATCCCGTAGAAGTCGTACGCCTCGCGCTCGTGCCAGTCGGCCGTCGGGAACAGCGGGACCGTCGAGGGCAGGCGCGGGTCCTCCGCGGACAGGCCGACCTTCACGCGGACCCGGTGGTGGAAGGTCGTCGACGAGAGCTCGTACGCGACCCAGTACCGCGGGGTCCGGTCCGGCCAGTCGGTCGCGGTCACGCTCGAGAGGAAGTCGAACGACAGCGCCTCGTCGTCGCGCAGCCACCCGAGCGCACGGAGGAGCTCGTCCCGGTCCACCAGCGCCGTCACCTCGCCGCGCGCGACGACGACCTCGGGCAGCCGCGACCGAACGCGTTCGGCGAGCTCGGCGCAGATCACCGGAACCGTCCCGTCGTGCGGACCTGCTCCTGGAGCTTCAGGATGCCGAACATCAGCATCTCGGGTCGGGGCGGGCACCCGGGGACGTACACGTCCACCGGCACGATCGTGTCGACGCCCTGCACGACGGCGTAGTTCGTGAACATCCCGCCGGCCGAGGCGCACACGCCCATCGAGATGACCCACTTCGGCTCCGGCATCTGGTCGTAGATCTGCCGGAGCACCGGTGCCATCTTCTGCGACACGCGCCCGGCCACGATCATGAGGTCTGACTGCCGCGGCGAGGCGCGGAACAGCTCCATGCCCCACCGCGACAGGTCGTAGTGCCCGGCGCCGGTCGACATCATCTCGATCGCGCAGCACGCGAGCCCGAACGTCGCCGGCCACATCGACTGCTTGCGGGCCCAGCTCACCGCGCGGTCGAGGGTCGACAGCAGGATGCCGCGGCGGACGTCCTCCTCGGCCTCCTCCGCCGACTTGCCGGTCCGGAAGCCCTCGACGCGCTCAACCGGCACGGGCCACCTCCGGCTCGGGCTGAGGGATCTCCGCCGAGGGCTCGAGCGGCGCGCGCTCCGAGGCCCAGTCCAGGCCCCCGCTGCGCCAGACGTAGACGTACGCGACGAACACGAGCGCGATGAAGATCGCCATCTCGACAAGGCCGAACAGGCCGAGCCGGCGGAAGCCGACCGCCCACGGGAACAGGAAGATGGTCTCGATGTCGAAGATGATGAAGAGCATCGCGACCACGTAGAACTTCACGCTGAACCGCTCGCCCTTCGGCACGCGCTCGGGCTCGATCCCGCACTCGTAGGGCGAGAGCTTGGCCGGCGTCGGCCGGCTCGGCCGAAGGAGCGACGACGCCGCCAGCGACGCGATCGCGAACACGAGCGCGAGCGCCGCGAGCACCACGATCGGGAGGTAGTCGCTCAGCACCGGGCGCATCCTACTTCCACGGCATCCTCACGAGACCGGCGCCAGCCGCTCGAGCGCGTGCAGCGCGCGGTCCTGCGCGCCGCCCTCGGGTCCATCCGTCAGGTTCGCGAGCACCCGCATCGCGAGGCGCATCGCCGGACCGTTCGGCAGCAGGTACCGCGTCGAGGCCTGCATGATCCGCGGATGCCCGATCGCGCGCGCGAACCACGTCCCCCACCAGAAGTACCGGGAGTAACGCTCGCGCAGGACGGTCGGGTACATCTGCGCGAGCCCGGGGCGGCCCCGGACGAGCGCCTCGTGGGCGAGCTCGGCCGCCACCTCGGCCGACTCCATCGCGTACGCGATGCCCTCGCCGTTGAACGGGTTCACGAGGCCGGCGGCATCGCCGATCAACAGCATCCCCGGCACCGCCGCGGGCCGGCGCGAGCCGCCCATCGGCAGCGGCCCCGAGAGGACGCGCCCGACCGCCGTCTCCTCGGACACGCCCCACTCCGGCGGCAGCATCCTCGCGAACGCCCCGAACAGCCGCTGCGCCGAGACGTCCTTGAAGCCCTCGAACGTGTTCAGCAGCCCGGCCCCGAGGTTCACGGTGCCGTCCGCGACGGGGAAGAGCCAGCCGTAGCCGGGCAGGATGACGTCCCCCTCCCACAGGTCGAGCCACGACTCGAACCACGGCCCCGGGTGGCGCTCGATCCGGTAGTAGCGGCGGGCGGCGATCCCGAGCGGCCTCGAGCCGTCGCGCCGGACCCCGGCCTGGGCCGAGAGCTTCGACGCCGCGCCGTCGGCCGCGAGCACGAGCCGCGCCCTCACCTCGAACGGCTCACCGTCGCGGTCCTCGGCGTCGCGGGCGACCACGCCGACGACCCATCCCTCCTCGAGGATCGGCGAGAGCGCCTCCGTGCGCTCGAGCAGGCGCGCGCCGGCCGCCTCCGCGCGCCGCGCGAGCAGCTCGTCGAGGTCCATCCTCGTGGCGACGAGCCCGTAGTCGGGGAAGTCGCGGAGCACGGGCCACCGCAGCTCGATCGTCGTCGTGCGCGAGTACACACGCAGCCCGACGACGCGCTCGAACCGGGGATCGTCCGTGTCGACGCCCATCCGCAGCAGCGACCGGACGCTCCTCGGCGTGAGGCCATCGCCGCAGACCTTCTCGCGCGGGAACGAGGCCTTCTCGAGCAGGGTGACGTCGATGCCGTGCCGGGCCAGGTCGTAGGCGGCCGCGGAACCACCGGGGCCGGCGCCGACGACGAGCACGTCGGTCTCGATGGCTCTCCTCGAGTCAGGCACCGTCCCCCACCATGTCGTCGGCGCTTGTGAACCGGTTCACAAGCGATGGTACCCGCACCGGGCGTGAATCACGAACGCTACGGGGCGAGGCGGGACCCCGCAACCGCGCGCCGCTCACCCCCGGGCGTGGTCCCACGAGGCGACCCGCTCGGGCACGAGCCGCAGGAACGCGAGGCCCCGGATCTCCTCGGCGAACCGCTCGAAGCCCTCCCCCGAGAGCAGCGGCCGGTACTTCTCGTGCCACGCCGAGATCGGGTCGCGCATCGACGGGTGCTCGGCCAGGAGCGGCTCGGCCGGCCCCTCGAGGACGACCCCCGCGATCTCGTTCCAGCTGCGCCCCACGTCGATCGTGACCGAGACCCGCGGGTCCGCCTGGACGTTGCGCCAGGTCCGCCCCTCGCGGCGCGTCGAGACGTAGAGCGCGTCCTCGAGCCAGACGAACCACAGCGGCACGACGTGCGGCGACCCTCCGGGCGACACGGTCGCGACGGACACGACCGGGAGGGCTCCGAACAGCTTGCGAGCCGTCGCGAGCTCCACCTCAGCCCTCCCCCAGCCGCATGCCCTCGGCGATCCGGCGCAGGGTGGCCGCCGCGACGGGCTCGAGCCACGCGCCCTCGAGGGCGGCGACGGCCCGAGCGACGAGCGCCTCGACGCGCTCGGCGGCGCCCGACGGCGCCTCGTGGTCGAGGACGTCGTCCCGGAGCTGGAACGCCTCCCCCGCGGGCCGTCCGTACGCAGCCAGGCGCGCCTCGAGCTCCTGGGGGGCGCCGGCGAGCGCGGCCCCGATCAGCAGCGGCCCCTCCACCGTGTACGAGCCGGTCTTGAGCTCGGCCACGTGCTCGGCCGCCGCCAGGTCCCGCCGCGCGGCTCCGAGGAGGTCCAGGTACTGCCCCGCCGCCATCTCGAGCCGCATCCGGTCGAAGCGGGCGAAGGCCTCCTCGAGCCGCTCGGGAGGGAACCCCGAGGCCCGGAACATCGCCTCCGCCAGCACGGCGGCGAGGTCGCCGACCAGCACCGCCGCCGAGCGCCCGCGCCCGGCCGAGGCACCGGGGAAGGCGCGCGCGAACCGAACGTGGGTCGTCTCGACGCCGCGGCGCTCGGTCGCCTCGTCCATCACGTCGTCGTGGACGAGCGCGAACGTGTGCAGCAGCTCGAGGGCGGCCGCCGCGCGCACGATCGGCTCCCCCTCCGCCCCGCCGGACGCGCGGTACCCCAGGTAGCAGAGCGCCGGCCGCAGTCGCTTGCCGCCCGCCCCGAGCAGCCGCTCGAGCTCCTCGACGAGCACGCCGGCCGAGGGGTCGAGCGCCTCGAGCTCGCCCCGCCTGGCCCGCAGCTCGCCCGCGAGCGCCGCGTCGACGCGCGAGCGCACGGCCTCGACCACCGGGGGTACCAGGTCCGTCCGGTCGGCCGCGGTGTCCACGGGCGCAGTATCGCAGTCACGGCCGCGGCTGCTATCGTTCTGCGAACGTCCCGGCCCACCCACCGCATGACCCGCTTCCAGAGACTCGCGCTCGCCACCGCTGCCACCACCGTCGTGCTGTTCGCCGTGGGCGGCCTCGTCCGCGGGACCGGGTCGGGTCTGGGCTGCTCGACGTGGCCGGCGTGCGAGCCCGGCGAGCTGTTCCCGAGCGGCACCGTGCACTCGATCATCGAGTTCTCCCACCGGGCCGTCGCGTTCGTCGTGATCGTGCTCACGCTCGCCTGCGCCGTCGTGGCGTGGCTCGACCACCGGAGTGAGCCCGGGATCCTGTGGCCGGCGGTCGCCTCGTTCCCACTCGTGATGGCGCAGGCGGCGCTCGGCGGCGTCGTCGTGGCGACCGAGCTGAACCCCTGGTGGGTGACCGCGCACTTCGTGGCCGCGCTCGCCCTGATCGCCGACGTCGTCGTGATGGCGGTGTGGGCTTTCGCTCCTCCGGCACCGGGCGCCCGCTGGCAGGGGTTCCCGCTGCTCACGGTCCTCACCGCGTCCGCCACGGCCGCGCTGCTCCTCGTGGGAACGTACATCCGGGCGAAGGGGCCAGCGTACGGGATCGCATTCCAGGACTGGCCCCTCATGGACGGCCGGCTCGTGCCGACGCTCGGCGGCGTGCGGACGCCGATGTTCCTGCACCGGGTCCTCGCGCTGGCGGCGTTCCTGCTGGTCCTGTGGACGGCGATCCGCGCCCGGACGATCCGGCCGCGCTCCCGCCCGACCGTGGTGCTCTCGACGACCGCGCTCACCCTGTTCGCGGCGCAGATCATGGTCGGGGCCGCGAACGTGTGGACGAAGCTGCGCCCGTGGGCGGTCGTGCTGCACGTGACCTTCGCGGTGCTGGTCTGGGCCACGCTCGTGGCGCTCGCCGCGGCCGGTCGGCGTCTCGGCGCGACCGCCACCGGGCCCGAGGAGGCGCTCGCGCGGCAGAACGGGCACAAGCGCTCGTTCCGGCAGACCGCCTCCGCCTACGTTCAGCTGACGAAGCCGCGGATCATCGTCCTGCTCCTGGTCACCACGGTGCCCGCGATGGTCCTCGCCCAGGGCGGCCTGCCGTCGCTCGGGCTCGTGCTCGCCACGCTCGCGGGCGGCACCGTGGCGGCCGGGTCGGCGAACGCGATCAACTGCTACCTCGACCGAGACATCGACGGCGTGATGCGGCGCACGCGCAAGCGGCCGCTCCCGGCGCACGAGGTGGACCCTGACCGCGCCCTGGCCTTCGGCTTCGTTCTCGGGGTGATCTCGTACCTGTTCCTGTCGGTGACGGTGAACGTGCTCGCGGCGTCGCTCGCCCTGTCGGCGATCGCGTTCTACGTCTTCGTGTACACGATGTGGCTGAAGCGCACGAGCACCCAGAACATCGTGATCGGCGGCGCCGCGGGCGCGGTGCCGGCGCTCGTGGGGTGGGCAGCGGTGACCGGTGCCGTCGCGCCGCCCGCGTGGATCCTGTTCGCGATCGTGTTCGTGTGGACGCCGCCGCACTTCTGGGCGCTCGCGATGCGGTACGCGGGCGACTACGCGGCGGCCGGCGTACCGATGCTGCCGGTCGTGCGCGGCGAGGGCGAGACACGACGGCAGATCCTGCTGTACTCGCTCGCGCTGTTCGGCACCACGCTGCTGCTCGTGCCCGTCGGGAACATGGGCGCGATCTACACGGCGACCGCGATCGCGCTCGGCGGGGCGTTCGTCTGGCGTGCGCTCCGGATGTGGCGGTCGAGCTCGCCCGCCGAGTCGATGCGTCTGTTCAAGTTCTCGATCGTCTACCTCGGGCTGCTGTTCGCCGCGGTGGCGGCGGACGCCCTCCTGCCGTTCGGCCGACCCTTCGCCTGACCGCCCTCAGGCGGTCGAGGCCCGCTCGACGAGCGACCGCAGGGTGGCCTCGTCCAGGGCGCCGACCGCCCGGAAGCGCAGCTCGCCCCTCGCGTCGACGACGACCGTGGCCGGCAGGTACGGCACCCCGAACCGGTGCGCGATGCTCCCCGAGGGATCCTCCAGGCTCGCGTACGCCACGTCGAACTCATCCAGGTAGGCGCGCGCCGCCTCCGCGTCGTCACGGTAGTTCACGCCCACGAACATGGCGCCGTCCTCGCCCTGCTCGGCCTCCACCGCCGACAGCGCGGGCTGCTCCTCGCGACAGGGGCCGCACCAGGTCGCCCAGAAGTTCACGACGAGGACGCGTCCGGCGTGGTCGGCGGACGAGAACCCCTCCCCCTGCAGCGTGGTACCCGACAACGTCGGCGCCGTGCCCGAGATCTCGGTGACGCCGCCGGGGCCGTCCGCGGCGTCGCTCGAGCAGGCCGCGAGCGCGACGAGGATCACGAGCGCGCCGATGACCGCGGGGAGCGGCTTCATGCGCCCATGCTCTCACCCGACCGCTCGAGGGCGGCCGTCATTCGACGGTGACGACCCCGTTCATGTTCGGGTGGACGACGCAGTAGAAGTAGTACGTGCCGGCCTCGAGCGGCGGGACCTGGTAGTCGATCTCGCCCGGCCCCGTGACCAGCTCGCCGTCGAACAGCGTCTCAACCTTCGTCTCGTCCGTCGTGATCGAGATGTCGTGCTGCACCCCGGCGTCGTCGTTCACGAAGTGGATCGTCGAGGCCTGTCCGGCCGGCAGCGCGAGCTGCGCGGTGTCGAAGGCGATGCCCTGCGCGGACACGTCGATCGTGGCGCCGCCGGGCTCCGGGCCGGTCGGCCCGGTGGCCGGCGGGCCGGTCTCGGAGGGCTCGCCTCCGCCGCCGCCTCCTCCCGCCGTGACCACGACGACGCCGTTCATGTTCGGGTGGACATCGCACTGGAAGAAGTACTCGCCGGGCGGCAGCGGGGGGATCCGGTACTCGATCGTGTCCGCGCCGGTGATGAGGTCGCCCTTGAACAGGACCGTGGCGAGCGTGTCGTCCTCGTAGATCGCGATGTTGTGCTGCACGCCCGCGTCCCGGTTGTCGAACACGATCGTCGCCGCCGTGTCGGCCGGGAGCTCGATCGTGTCGGTGTCGAAGGCGATGTTCTCGGCGGCGACCTGGAGCGAGGGACCGCCGCCGCCCCCACCGCCGCCTCCTCCCTCGACGGCCTCGATCGTGCCGATCATGTTCGGGTGCACCACGCAGTTGAACGCGTACGTGCCGACCTCGAGCGCGGGCACGTCGTACGTGATCTCCGCCGGCCCGGTGACGAGGTCGCCCGCGAACGTCGGCGTCCCCGAGAGATCCTCCCCGGGGAAGATCTGGATGTTGTGCTGGACCCCCGCGTCCTGGTTGTCGAGCACGATCTGGAACGGCTGGCCCGCGGGGACCGTGATCGTCGTCGGCTGGAAGGCCAGGTTGACGGCCACGACCCGGATCGCCTCGGACGGTCCCTCGCCCTCGCCGCCCTCGGCGCCCGAGTCCAGGGACGCCAGGGCGACGCCCCCGGCGACCATCGCGACGCCGGCGACCGCCCCGACCATCCCGGCCAGGCTCGACAACCGCACGTACTGCCGGCCGGCGATGACGGCCGCGACGACGACGATCGCGAGGGCCACGAGGAGCGCCGTCGCCGTCGCCGCGTTGTTGGAGATCGCCAGCAGGATCCGCGAGAACCCGAACAGCACCGCGCCGATGATCGCGAGGATCCCGAGCGGAAGCACGATGGGCAGGACGAACCGGTCTCGGGTGGTCCGCTTCACGATTTCATCAACCCCGAGCGGACGTCGCGTTCCACGTGGGCCATGCGCACGGCATCGAACCCGCTCCGCGCGTCGCGCGCGTACCAGCGGAACCAGATCGTGACGATGAAGCCCCACAGGATCAGGCCGCCGCCGAGCTTCATCAGCAGGCCCGCGATCAGCTGGTCGTCGAGCGCGCCGATGCCCCAGATCCTCGGGAACCCCGCGTACACGGGGTACAGCGGGCTGTGCCCGAAGGTGAGGAACGACGCCGGGATCGTCGGCGCGAGCGACTGGAAGAACAGGTACAGCATCTGGCCGGGCGCCGAGAGCGCGGGCAGCTCCGGCAGCGGCGACATCACCGGCCACCACATCACGAGCCCCGACCCGACGACGAGCACGTGGAGCGAGAAGTGCAGGAGCTCCGACCCGACCGAGGCCTCCACCACGGCCGGCCAGTGCGTGAACAGCAGCACCCCGTTGAAGAACACGAGCGCGACGAGCGGCCGCACGAGGAACCCGAACACCGCGGCGATCGGCCGCAGCCGGAGGAATCCGCGCCACATCCACGTCGGGATGCCCGCGATCAGCAGCGGCGGCGCCACGAGTGTGTAGAGCATGTGCTGGAGCATGTGCACGGCGTACAGGCGCTCCTCGGCCAGGTCGTGGACGGGCCAGGTGGAGGCGGCGAGCAGCGTCACCATGCCGGCCGAGAACAGCACCGCGCGTCGGCCCGAACCCTCCGCCGCGGACGGATCGCCCTCGCGGTGCCGGCGCACGGCGACGAGGTACGCCGCCCACAGCCCCCCGAGGAGCAGCACGACGTCCGGATGTACGTGGAAGCTCGGCATCCGCTACCCCGAGAACGTCCGGAACATCAACAGGACGGCGATGTACAGGGTCAGCGCGCCCGCGAGCCCCATGAGGAAGAAGCGCGAGTACGTCCGGCTATCGAAGCGCAGATGCATGAACCACATCACGACGAGCGCGAACTTGATCAGCGCGAACAGGAACAGGAGCGGGATCAGCAGACCGTGCTCGTGGACCCAGTCGATGTAGTAGATCGCGACCTCGCCCGCGGTCACGATCGCCAGGATGACCGCGATCCGCACGTACTCCCTGGGGCTGGGGTGCCGAGCCCACCGGCCGCCCCCCCGGGGCCTCGTCGCGACCTCGTGCTCCGAACCCGTGCTGCCGACCCGCTCCACCACGCCTCCTACGGCCCCGTCGGGACCAGGTACACGACCGTGAAGATCACGATCCACACGATGTCGACGAAGTGCCAGTACAGACCCACGAGCTCGACCGTGAGCGAGTCTCGTTGCGTGACGCGGCCGCCGAACGAGAGCGAGAACACCGAGAGCAGCATCAGGATCCCGATCGCGACGTGCGTCCCGTGGAACCCGGTCAGCACGTAGAACGTGGTGCCGAACAGGTTCGTCGTGAGGCTCAAGCCCTCCTCGTAGAAGGTCGTGAACTCGTAGACCTGGCCGCCGACGAACGTCATCCCGAGCAGCGCGGTCGCGAGCAGCCACAGCCGCATCCGCGGCAGGTCGCCGCGCTGGATCGACGAGAGCGCCAGCACCATCGTGAGCGAGCTCGCGAGCAGCACGAACGACGACACGGACGTGTACGGGATGTCGAAGACGTCGTTCGGGTACGGCCCGACGACGCTCCGTCCCCGGTACACCACGTAGCTCGTGATCAGCGCGCCGAAGAGCAGCACGTCGGACGCGAGGAAGATCCACATCGCGAGCTTCGTGCTCGGCAGGCCGGTGCTCGTGGCCTCGTGCTCGCTCTCGAAGGCGTGGACGGCGGCGGACTCCTGCACGATCGCCCCTACTCCGCCGAGGGCTCCAGGGCCCACCCGTACAGGCCGGCGAGCAGCACGACCGCGCCCGCGCCGGCGAGCAGCCACGAGAAGATCACGCCGTACCCGAACACGAACAGCCCGAGCGAGGCGATCAGCGGGTAGTACGAGGGTGAGGGCATGTGGATCGCGTGCGCTCCGGTGTACTCGGCCTCGAGGCCGGAGCCGCCCGCCGGCACTGGGACGACCGCCCCGCCCTCCGTCTCCGCGTACTTGCGGTGCCATGCCTCGTCCAGCGCGTGCACCGTCGGGATCTCGTCGAAGTTGTGCTCGGGCGGCGGGGACGTCGTGAGCCACTCGAGCGTCCGGGCGTCCCACGGGTCGGCCGCCTCGCCGCGGGGCTTGCGGTGCGTCATCGCGACGTTCACGAGGAACAGGGCCACGGAGACGGCGATCGTGAACGCCCCGACCGTCGAGACGAGGTTGTAGAAGGTCAGCCCGAGCTCCTCGGGGTACGTCTGGATCCGCCGCGGCATCCCCTGCAGGCCGAGGATGTGCATCGGCCCGAACGTGAGGTTGAAGCCGACGAGCATCGTCCAGAACGTGACCTTGCCCAAGCCCTCGCTCAGCTTGCGGCCGAACGCCTTGGGCCACCAGTAGAACATCCCCGCGAAGAGCCCGAAGATCGCGCCGCCGAACAGCACGTAGTGGAAGTGCGCGACGACGTAGTACGTGTCGGTCTGCTGGTAGTCCGAGGGCACGACCGAGTGCGTCACGCCCGACAGTCCCCCGATGATGAACATCGAGACGAACCCGATCGAGAACAGCATCGGCGTGGGGAAGGTCAGATCGCCCTTCCACATCGTCCCGAGCCAGTTGAAGATCTTCACCCCCGTCGGGACCGCGATGATGATCGTCGAGATGCCGAACGCGGTGTTCGCGATCGGTCCGAGGCCGACGGCGTACATGTGGTGCACCCACACGCCGAACCCGATGAACCCGATCGCGATGCCGCTGAACACGACGAACTGGTAGCCGAAGAGCGGCTTGCGGCTGAAGACCGGCAGGATCTCGGACACGATGCCCATCGCGGGCAGGACCAGGATGTAGACCTCGGGGTGACCGAACAGCCAGAACAGGTGCTGCCACAGCACCGGGTCGCCCCCGGCGACCGAGTCGAAGAAGTGCGTCCCGAACCGCTTGTCGAACAGCAGCTCGAACAGGGCGACCGAGATGATCGGCAGCGAGAAGGCCAGCAGGAACTGCACGACCAGGCTCATCCAGACGAACACGGGCATCCGGAACAGCGTCATGCCCGGCGCGCGCATGTTCAGGATCGTCACGGCCAGGTTCACCGCCGAGACCGTGGAGGCGACGCCGGTCATCAGCAGGCCGATCGCGTAGAACGTCATGCCGCGCGTGGGGTCGAGCACGGCGTTCGGCGCGTACCCGAACCAGCCGCCGTTCGGCGCCCCACCCAGGAACCAGCTGGAGTAGACGAAGATGCCGCCGAACAGGAACGCCCAGTAGCTGAACGCGTTCAGGCGCGGGAATGCGACGTCCCGAGCGCCGATCATCAGCGGGATCAGGTAGTTGATGAACGCCGCGGACAGCGGCATCACGACGAGGAAGACCATCGTGATGCCGTGCATCGTGAAGACCTCGTTGTACACGGACGGAGACAGGAGCTCCTGGTTCGGCTGCGCAAGCTGGAGCCGGATCAGCAGAGCCTCGGACCCGCCGACGATGAAGAACGCGAACGAGGTGACGCCGTAGAGGATCCCGATCTTCTTGTGGTCGACGGTCGTCAGCCAGCTCCACAAGCCCGTGGTGGCGGTCGGACGCCGGAACAGCCCCCGGGAGACCCCCTCGCTCGGGACGCTCACGCTCGCCATGGGTGTCCTCCGTCCTCCCTCACGTCAGGCTCTGCAGGTAGGCGACGACGGCCTCGATCTCCTCGGGCGACAGGCCGTAGTCCGGCATCCACGAGCCTTCCTTCACGGCCGCCGGGTCGTCGAGCCACCTGCCGAGCTCGTCCGCGTCGTCGTTCGGCAACCAGCACCCGGCGAAGCACTCGCGGTTCGCGAAGTGCGTCAGGTTCGGGCCGCCGTTCGCCACGACCGGGTTCCCGTTCGCGTCCTCGAGCCCCTGGACCGCGTGGCAGGCGATGCACTGTCCGTTCAGGAACACGTCCATCCCGGTCGCGGCGAGCGAGCCCGGCTCCGGCGTGACGGCGTCGGCCTGCTCGTTGCGCAGCCACTCCTCGTAGTCCGCGGGCGAGTGCGCCACGACCGCGAACTTCATGTACGCGTGGGACAGGCCGCAGAACTCCTTGCACTGCCCCGAGTAGCGTCCCGGCTCGTCGGCCTGGATCACGAGCGTGTTCGCCTGTCCCGGCAGCACGTCCTGCGTGCCGGCGAGCTCGGGGACCCAGAACGAGTGGATCACGCCGTCGCCGATCGCGGCGGGCGGGTCCCCGTCGGGCGGACCGACCTGGCAGTCGGACGGGGTCGGCTTGTCCTCGTACCCGAGCCCGACGGCACACAGGGTGAGGAGGACCGGACGTCCGGTCGGGATGTGGAGCTCGTTCGCCGTGTTGACGTTCTCGGCCGGGTAGTCGAACTCCCACCACCACTGGTGGCCCATGACGTTGACCTCGAGCGCGTTGCCCTCGGGCTCGCGGGCGAGGTCGAAGATCGTCGTCACGGTCGGGACGGCGACCCCTGCGAGGATCAGCGCCGGCAGGATCGTCCACGCGATCTCGAGCCGGTTGTTGCCGTGGATCTGTGGCGGCATCTGCGCCGGTCGGCCCTTGCGCCGCCGGTAGCGGATGGCGAAGAAGACGAGGAGCCCCTCGACGAGGACGAAGACGCCCGTCGCGATCCAGAACACGGGGACGAACAGGTCGTACACCTTGTCCGCGTACGGACCCTGCGGGTTCAGTGAGTCCTGCTGCGCGTTCGGCGCGCACGCGGCCGCAACGACGGCCAGGCTCAGGAGGGACCAGACCCACCGCGTTCGGGTACGCATGACCTTCCTACTCCTCACGGGCTTGCCTCCGTCGGGCACGGAGGCTGTGGGACGATAGCACGGTCGACCCGAACCGTCGTCAAGCCCGTCACGTCGCGTACGAGTGCAGTCCGACGATCCACAGGTTGACCGCGTAGTAGGTGACGAGCAGCGACACGAACCCGACGAGCGCGACGATCGCCGCGCGCCGCCCCTTCCATCCGGACGTCGCGCGCGCGTGCAGGTACCCGGCGAACACGACCCACGTGATGAACGACCACGTCTCCTTCGGGTCCCAGCCCCAGTAGCGACCCCACGCGCTCTCGGCCCAGATCGCGCCGGTGATGATGCCGAAGG
>DAIUEM010000004.1:0-21975 GCA_036845105.1 Actinomycetota bacterium
TCGACCTGGCCGAGGTCCTGTACGAGGGGTTGAAGGGCGTGCCCGAGCTCGAGCTGCCGTGGGCGCCGCAGCTCACGGTCGTGCCGTTCCGCCTTCGGGACGGCGACCGCGCCATGAACGAGGAGCTGCTCGACCGGATCAACGCGAGCCAACGCGTCTTCCTGTCGAGCACGATGATCCACGGCCGCTACACGATCCGAGCGTGCATCGTGAGCCACCGCACGCACCGCGACCGGATCGACGAGTGCATCGAGATCGTCGCGAGGGCGGCGGCCGAGGTCGCGGGGTGACGCCGAGGTGCCCGAGCTCCCCGAGGTTCAGGCGCTCGCCGAGCGGCTCGACGCGGCGCTCGCGGGCGGCGCGTTGGAGCGGTTCGACCTGCTGCAGTTCTCGTCGCTGAAGACCGTGACGCCTCGGCCGTCCGAGCTCGTCGGATCCGCGTTGGGACGCGTCGGTCGACGCGGGAAGTACCTCGTGTTCGAGCTCGGCGGGCCGCGCCTGCTCGTCCACCTGTCGCAGGGCGGACGTGTGGACGTCGAGGACCCGCCGAAGCAGACGAAGCCGCGTGGCGCCGTGGCGCGGCTGCGGCTCGCCGGGCGGCCGTCCGTGCTCGTGAAGGAGTTCGGGCGCGAGCGCAAGGCGGCCGTGTGGGTGGTGGCCGAGGGCGACGAGGGGCCGCTCTCCGCGCTCGGGCCCGAGCCGAGCTCGGAGGCGTTCGCGCGGCTCGTGATCGAGGGCGACGACCCCCGGCGCGTGCACACGATCCTGCGCGACCAGCGGACGGTGGCGGGCATCGGCCGCGGTTACAGCGACGACATCCTGCACCGGGCGCGGCTGTCGCCCACGGCGGTGCTCGGCAAGCTCTCTGGGGAACAGCGGGCGGCGTTGCTGGAGGCCGTGCGCTCGGTGCTCGACGAGGCGCTCGAGCTCGAGCGGCGGCGGACCGGCGGGCTGCCGACGAAGATCGGCGATCACTTCACGGTGCACGGGCGGTACGGGACGCCGTGTCCCGGATGCGGCGAGGACCTGCGACGGATCTCGTACGAGTCGCACGAGATCACGTACTGCCCCGCGTGCCAGACCGGCGGGAAGGTGCTCGCGGACCGCCGGCTCTCGCGGCTGGTGCGCTAGCGTGCGAGATCTCCTCGCGCTGCCGAAGGTCGATCTGCACGTCCACCTGGAGGGGTCGATGCGCGCCTCGACCGTCGTCGAGCTCGCGTTGCGGTATGGGGTCGCGCTCCCCGAGGGCCTCCGCGACGGACGGTACGGGTTCCGGAGCTTCCGACACTTCATCGATGAGTGGCTCGCCGGCCTGGCATGCCTCCGCTCGGTCGAGGACGTGCGACGGGTCGCGCTCGAGTTCTGCGAGGACCAGGCGGCGCGGGGCGTCCGGTACGCCGAGGTCTCGTTCTCGCTGCCGGACCATGGTGAGAAGTTCGACGACTGGGACGCGCCGCTGGAGGCGGCGCTCGAGGGGCTCGCGCTCGGGCGGGAGCGGTTCGGGATCGTCTGTGGCGTGTACGTGGACGTCGTGCGCGGCATCGACCTCGCGCTCTCGCGTCGGGCGATGGAGGTCGCGGCCGCGCATCGCGGCGCCGGCGTGATCGGGATCGGGCTCGGCGGGGAGGAGCGGTTCGGGCCAGAGCCGTACGCGGAGATCTTCTCGGAGGCGCGCACCGCGGGGCTGCACTCGATCCCGCACGCGGGCGAGACGCACGGGCCGGCGTCGATCCGCGCCGCGATCACGGCCCTCGGCGCCGAGCGGATCGGCCACGGCATCCGGATCCTCGAGGACCCCGAGCTCGTCGAGGAGGTCCGGGCGCTCGGCATCGGGCTCGACGTGTGTCCGACGTCGAACGTGATGACGCGATCGGTCGCGAGCCTGTCGGAGCACCCGCTCGGCGCGATGCTCGACGTGGGGCTACTGTGCACGCTCGCGAGCGACGACCCGTCGATGTTCCACTCGGGCCTGGCGGGCGAGTACGAGGTGTGCCGCCGCGTACTGCGCTTCGACGACGAGCGGATCGCGACGCTCGCGCGTAACGGCGTGCGGGCGTCGTTCGCCGACGAGGCCACGAAGGCCGAGCTCGACCACGCGATCGATGCGTGGCTCGCCGGGGGTTGATGGGGAGCGCCGGCTCGAGCGCACGTTCGGGAGAACCCTCGTGGACACCCGCACGTGAGCGGCTCGCTCCCGTGCGGATGGGAAGGGATCCGGTTCCTCCGGGGTTGTGACGTTCGACGTGCCCGCGACCACGACCGACGCCGACCGGCCACCCGCCGCCCATCGCGACGAACCACCGGCGACGGCGGTGCGCCCCGCCGCGCTCGCCGGCGTGCTCGGCGGCCTGATCGGCGCCACCTGTTGCATCGGGCCGGCGGTGGGGGTGGCGCTCGGGGCGGGGAGCGGGTCGGCCCTGCTCGCGATGGGGGACTACCGCTTCCATGTGTTTGCGCTCGGGGCGCTCGTGGCGTTCGGGATAGCGGGCGTGCTCTTCGTCCGGCGTCGGCGAGCGTGCCTCGCGGCGGCCGAGCGCCGAGCGCTCCGTTCCCGCTGGGTGGACGCGGCCATCGTCGCGTTCGGGCTCACGTACGCGCTGGGGCGGTTCCTCGTCCCTCGGCTGATCGAGCTGGCGACCTAGCCGGGCGGGAACGCCAGCGAGCGGTACCGCGGCGGATCCGCGAACGCCTGGCGTTGGTCGACGAGCCGGTCGAGCGCGGCCCGTGCGGCGTCCGCGCCCCAGCCGAACGCGTTGCCGAGCTCGTACGGCCGAGCCAGGAGCATCGTGTCGAGGAACCGTCGCGTGGCCCGGAGGCGGGCGGCGTCGGGGCTCCGCCGGGCCGGGATGCCGAACGCGCGCGCGGTGAGCTCGAGGACGGGCGTCGGCCAGCCACCGCCCTCGTCCTCGACGCCGAAGTGCGTGGTGACCAGGCCGCGGCTCAGCTCGGCCAGCGTGCGGAGGAACGCATCGGTCGCCTTCTTGCCTTCGACGTCGAGGGCCTCGCGTAGGGCGGCGGTCGACTGGGGGCCGCTGCGGAGCAGGATCCTCGCGACGCGGTACGCGGCGGGCGACAGACCTGCGTCCTCGAAGTCGTCCGAGCGCCCGCGCCGAGGGTAGAGGTCTGCGAGCAGCGAGGGCGCGAGCAGCGACGGGCGTCCACGCACGAACTTGCCGTACCAGGCCAACCCGCGGCGCGGCAGCTCGTCCTTCCAGCCCCACACGCGATCGGCGTCGGGTCCCCAGTCCCCGGCCGGCGAGAACAGGGGCCGGTCGCTCGCGACGTCGTACAGGCTCGGGAGCACGACCCCCTTGTTCGGGAACAGGAGCGCGAAGCCGACGTCCTCGACGAACGCCGCGGCGCGATCGATGCGCCGCACCGTCGCGCGGTCGGCCCACCAACGCCGGGCCCTTGCCGCCTCCAGTTCGGTCATGGCAGCCAGAAGCCTATCCAGCGGGCGCCGCACGGGCATCCGGGCGCTTGAAACGTGCTTTCCTATCTGGAAGCATTAGTCGCCATGTTCGATGGAAACGGGAACGCTCTCTTGTCGCCGTTACGACGTGACCTCGCGCTGGAGCTCGCGAACACGCTCTCGGGCCGGGGAGAGGGCGCCAAGGACGGCGCCGGCGAGGGTGCGAACCAGGACGCCAACGGGACCGATCTCATCGACTCGCCGGCCGCGCTCGGGCGATGGCTGGAGGGCAGGCGCCTCGGCGATGTGGGAGAGGGCGTCCTGCTGCGCCTGCCGGAGTTCCGAGCGCTCCGGGCGGCGATCCGAGACCTGCTGACCGCCGCAAGCGCCGGCGAGCCCCTTCCTCGCGACGCCGTCGACGCCGTGAACGGGGCGAGCGCCGCCGTCCCGTCGTCCCCCGCCCTCGTCGTCCCGGACGCCGGCGCTCCCGGCGTCGCGGAGCGGACCACTGCCGCCTCGCCGACCGCTCGGATCCTGGCGGCCGTCGCGAGGTCGGCGATCGCCGTTGTCGTAGAGGACGGCGCCGGGGTCCGGCGGTGCCCGGCGCCGCGATGCGATCGGTTCTTCATCGCGGGCCGAGCCGGCCAGGTGTGGTGCTCGGCCGCCTGCGGGAACCGCGCTCGCGTCGCCCGCCACCACGCCCGTCGACGGACCGCGCCGGCCCCGCCGACCCCGGTCGAGCACCCCCGCGCACCGGCGTAGACTCCGCAGCGTGCTCGTCTGTCCCGTCTGTGGGGAGGAGAACCCCGAGCGAGCCCGGTTCTGCCTGTCCTGCGGCGCACCGCTCGAGGGCGGCGACGAGTCGACAGGCGAGGAGCGGCGCCTCGTCACGGTCGTCTTCTGCGAGCTGGTGGGTCTCGGCACGGGCGACGCCGTCACGGATCCCGAGGAGCTCAAGCGGTCGCTCGACCCGTACCACGCGCTCGTGCGCACGGAGGTCGCCAACTACGGGGGCACCGTCGACAAGTTCATGGGGGCCACGGCCCTGTCGGTGTTCGGCGCGCCGATCGCGCACGAGGACGATCCCGAGCGCGCGCTGCGGGTGGCGCTCAACGTCCGCGACGCGGTCCAGCAGCTCGTCGAGTCCGACCCGGCGCTGCGGATCGCGGTCCGCGTAGGAGTGAACACGGGAGAGGCGATCGTCGGCCGTCCGGGGGTCGGCCCGCAGATCGGCGAGGCGGTGACCGGCGACGTCGTGAACACCGCATCGCGGCTCCTCAGCCTCGCGGGCCCGAGCGAGATCGTCGTGAGCGAGGAGACGTTCGGCGCGGCCGAGTTCGCGTTCGAGTTCGAGGAGCTCGAGCCGGTGGAGGTGAAGGGGAAGGCGGTGGCGCTGCGCCCCCGGCGCGTCCTCGCGGCACGCAGCCGCTTCGGCGTCGACCTGCGGCCCAGGCCGAGCACGCCGTTCGTCGGCCGGGGCGTGGAGCGCGAGATGCTCGAGGCGGCGTTCCGCCGGGCGGTCGTGGAGGACTCGGTCCAGCTCGTCACGGTCACGGGCGAGCCCGGCATCGGGAAGACCCGGCTCGTGCAGGAGCTCGCGCGGTTCGCGGACGAGTGGCCGGCCCTCGTCCGGTGGCGCCAGGGGCGCAGCCTGCCGTACGGCGACGGGGTCGGGTACTGGGCCCTCGGCGAGATCGTCAAGGCCGAGGCCGGCATCCTCGAATCGGACGACCCGGCGGCGGTGGGGGAGAAGCTCTCGGCGGCGGTGAGCCACCACGTGGATCCCTCCGAGCGCGACTGGGTCCGTGCGCGGCTCGCCCCGCTCGTCGGGCTCGAGGGCGTGTCGCCAGAGGTCCCGCGCGACGAGCTGTTCACCGCCTGGCGACGGTTCCTCGAGTCGATCGCGCGGACGCCCGCGGTGTTCGTGTTCGAGGACCTGCAGTGGGCGGACGACGGCATGCTCGCGTTCATCGAGCATCTCGTGGACCGGGCGCTCGGCCTGCCGATGCTCGTCGTGTGCGTCGCCCGCCCCGAGCTGTACGAGCGGCACCCGGCCTGGGGCGGCGGGCGCCGCAACGCGACCTCGATCGCGCTGTCGCCGTTGTCCGAGCAGGAGACGTGGACGCTGCTCTCGACGCTGCTCGAGCGCGACGTGCTCTCGCCGCGGGGTCGCGAGGCGCTGCTCGAGCGCGCGGGCGGCAACCCCCTGTACGCGGAGGAGTTCGCCCGGATGTCGCGCGACCTCCCGGCGGACGGCGAGACCACGCTGTCCGGCATGCCGCAGACGCTGCAGCTGCTCATCGCCTCGCGCCTCGACTCGCTCCAGCTGGAGGACAAGGCGGTCCTGCAGGACGCGGCCGTCGTCGGCAAGGTGTTCTGGACCGGCGCGCTCGCCTCGATGAGCGGGCGGACGCAGGAGGAGGTCGAGCGCCGGCTCGACGAGGCGGCCCGCCGGGAGTTCGTGCGGCCGGCGCGTGGCTCGACCGTCGCGGGGCAGCACGAGTACGCGTTCCTGCACGCGCTCGTGCAGGACGTCGCGTACGGGCAGATCCCTCGTGCGCAGCGCGCCGGCAAGCACGTGGCGGTCGCGGGCTGGATCCGCGAGGTGGCGGGCGACCGCGTCTCCGACCTGGCCGAGGTCCTCGCGCACCACTACGGCGAGGCCCTCGAGCTCACGAGCACGGCGGCGACGGGCCTCGACCGGGACGAGCTCGAGGCGCTCGCCGGCACCGCCCTCATGCTCGCCGGGGACCGTGCCAAGCGGCTGGACCCGGCGCGCGCGCTGCCTTTCTACCGGCGCGCGCGGGAGACCCTGCCGGCGGAGGACCCCGAGCGGGTCCGAGCGCTCGTCGAGGCCGCGGAGGCGGCCGAGGACCTCGCGATGTTCGAGGAGTCACGCCGTGACTTCGACCTGGCGATCGAGGAGGCGCGGACCCGCGGCGATCCGCTGGCGCTCGGGGAGGCGCTCGCACGCCGCGCCCGCTCGATCCAGGTCCACGGGCCGGCCGCCCGCGCGATGCTCGAGGAGGCGATCGAGGTCCTCGAGACGCAGGAGCCCGGCCCGGAGCTCGCGCGGGCGTACTCGGCGATGGCCGGCCACCGGTACGTCGCGGGGGAGAACCTCGCGTCGTTGCCGTGGGCCGACAAGGCGCTCGCGCTCGCCGACGAGCTCGGGATGGAGGGGGAGGCCGTCCTCGCGCTCCAGTACCGGGGCGCCGCGAGGGCCCAGTCCGGCGATCGCGGCGGTCTCGAGGACCTGCGCGAGGCGCTCCGGCGGGGGCTCGAGCTCGGCCTCGGCATCGAGACGTCGATCGCGTACAACAACCTCGCGTACCAGCTGTGGTTCTGGGAGGGTCCCGACGCCGCGCTGCGCGTCTGGGACGAGCTCGCCGCGTTCTGCCGCGTCCGGGGCTTCCAGACGATGGCGCTGTTCGCGCAGGCCGGCGCGCTCGAGTCGATGTTCGACCTCGGCGACTGGGATCAGGTGCTCCGCGCCTCGCACGAGATGCGCGCGTGGGATCTGGAGCACGGGCCCACCCGCGTCAGCGTGACGGCGCTCACGTACGAGGGGTGGGTCCACCTGCGGCGGGGCGGGGTCGACGAGGCCGCCGCCACCCTCGAGACGCTGATGCCGCTCGCGCGGGCGATCGGCTACGCCGAGTACCTGGCGCCGCCGCTCGTGCTCGGCGCCGAGTGTCATCTCGCCACCGGCGATCGCGAGGGCGCGCTCGCCCACGTCCGCGAGTTCGAGGAGGTCACGGCGGAGCAGGAGGACTACCGGGCGATGTTCCTGCCGGTCGTCGTCCGGATCCTCGTCGCGGCCGGCGCGATCGAGGACGCCGCGGCGCTCGTCGCGGAGGCCGGCCCGCCGGCGAGCCCCCGCCACCGTCTCGGACTCGTCACCGCGCGCGCGGTCGTCGCCGAGGCGCGGGGCGAACTGGAGGAGGCGCTGGCCGCGTACCGGGAGGCGGCGGCCGGGTGGGGCGCGTACCGGTTCGGGCTCGAATGCGCCCGCACCTCGATCGGCGCCTCCCGGATCCTGCTCGCGCTCCACCGGGAGTCGGACGCCGAGCCCCTCCTCGACGGCGCGCTCCGGCTCCTTCGTCCGATGGGCGCAGCGCCGCTCCTGGAGGAGGCGACCGCGCTCCGCGCTCGCGCCGGCGCTGGCACGGTCTGACGGTCGCCGGGGCGGCCCCGAGCGCCCGCGTAGGATGTCGGCCTCATGATCGCGATCGTCGGAGGTCTCGGCGCGGCCGTCCTGTGGGGCGCTTCGACGCTGGCGACCAGTCGCTCCACGAAGATCGTCACGCCGACCACCGTGCTCGCGTGGGTCATGACGACCGGGACGGTGATCGTGGCGCCCTTCGCGCTCGCGAGCGGCGTCCCCGAGGCGCTCGGCGGTGAGGAGCTCGCGTGGCTCGTGACGTCGGGCCTCGCGAACCTGTACGGCCTGCTCCTCTCGTACAGCAGCCTGCGTGTGGGCAAGGTGGGGCTCGTCGCGCCGATCACGTCGGCGCAGGGGGCCGGCGCCGCCCTCATCGCGGTGATCGCCGGCGAGCACATCGCGGGCGGCTCCGGCGCGATGCTCGGGCTCATCGCGGTCGGCGTGATGTTCGCGAGCGTATCCGACGCGGCCGCCCAGGCGGAGGACCGCAACGACGGCCGGGCCGCGATCTTCGCGACGAGCGCGGCGCTGCTCTTCGGCCTCGGGCTGTACGCGTCGGGGCGGCTGGCCGGCGACCTGCCGATCGTCTGGATCGTGTTCGTGCCCCGGCTCGTCGGCGCGCTGGCGTTCGCGCTCCCGATGGCGCTGATCGGGCGCGTGCACATGACCCCGCGGGCGCTGCCGTTCGTGGCCGTGTCCAGCGTGTGCGAGGTCGCCGGTCTCGCGCTCTTCCTGCTGGCCGCGCGCGAGGGCATCGCGGTCGCCGCGGTCCTCGGCTCGCAGTTCGCGGCGCTCGCGGCCGTCGGGGCCTACTTCCTGTTCGGCGAGCGGCTGCGGCGGATCCAGATCGCGGGGGTCGTCGCGATCCTCGTCGGCGTGTCGGTCCTCACCGGTCTGCAGGCGTGACGTTCGACTTCCATCCCGAGCCGGAGCTGATCGGCCACGGCGACGAGCGGGTCTCGCGCGCGGCGCTAGAGGCTCTGGGAAGGGCGGTGTGGGACGAGGCCCTGCGCTACCTCTACGAGGATGCGAGCGCCCGCCCGGTCCGGGCGATGTCCTACGCGGAGGCCCGGCGGGGGTTCTTCGGCCCGAGCTTCGAGCCGGCGGGCGCGCCGCTCCAGCCATCCACGTCGGAGGAGGTCCTGTCCGAGTTCCGCGAGCGGGTGGCGCCGTACGTGTTCAACGCGCAGCATCCGGGGTCGTTCTCCTACTTCACGGCGCCGCCGTTGCCGATGTCGGTCGCGGGCGAGGTCCTCGCCCAGTGGGTCCAGCAGAGCGTGGACGTGTGGGCCGCCGGCCCGGTGGGCGCGTTCGTCGAGGAGGAGGTGACCGCCTGGCTCCGCGACCTCGTCGGCCTCGGCGAGGGCTCGTGGGGCGTGCTCACGTCGGGCGGCGTGATGGCGAACATCATGGCGCTCACGATCGCCCGGGACATCCACCTGCCGACGGTGCTCGGGACGCACGAGGTCCCGCGGGCGTGGCGCTCGAGCGCGTCCGGGTGTACGCGAGCGACCAGGCGCACTTCTCGATCGAGCGCGCGCTCGACGTCCTGGGGTTCCCGCCCGAGACCCTGCGCATCGTGCCGAGCGACGACGTCTTCCGCCTGCACGCGGCGCCGGTGGCCCAGGCGATCGCCGAGGACCGCGCGAGCGGCCACGTGCCGTTCGCGATCGCCGCGGTCTCGGGGTCCACGAACACGGGCTCGGTGGACCTGGTCGGGGAGCTTGCCGACCTCGCCGAGCGCGAGGGCCTGTGGCTCCACGTCGACGCCGCGTACGGAGGGGGCGCTCGGCTTTCCGCCCGTGACGCCGGGCGCGTCCCCGACCTCGAGCGCGCCGACAGCGTCACGATCGACCCGCACAAGTGGTTCTTCCAGGCGTACGACATCGGTGCGCTCCTCGTCCGGCGCCGTGAGGCGCTGCAGCAGACGTTCCACCGGATGCCCGAGTACTACCGGCACCCCCGCCCCGAGGATGCGCCGCTCAACTGGTTCGAGTACTCGATCGAGGGCACGCGGCGTTTCCGCGCGCTGAAGCTGTGGCTGTCGTGGAAGCATCTCGGCACGGCGGGGCTCGGGCGGCTGATCGAGCACAACGTCGACCTGGCCGCCCACCTCGCGCGCCGGTGCCGCGAGATCCCGGGGTTCGAGGTCCTCCCCGAGCACCCGGAGCTGTCGGTCGTGTGCTTCCGTCACGTGCCGGCCGACCTGGGTCCGGACCACCTGGACGCGTACCAAGACCGGCTGCAGGTCGCGCTCGAGGTGAGCGGCCGGGCCTGGGTCTCGACGACGAGGCTTCACGGGCGGACGTACCTGCGGGCGGGGATCGTCAACTACCTGTCGACGCCGGCCGATGTCGATCGGATGCTCGAGACGCTCGTCCGTCTCGCCCCGCAGGTCGAGGCCGGTCTACGCGGCTGAGGCTCAGCGCATCTTGTCGATCTCGCGCCGGATCTGCTCCTCGTTGGGCTCGCTCCGGTACACGTCCCAGCCGTGGAACACGACCCCGATGCCCCAGCCGAGGATCGGGAAGATCGGCCAGAAGAACCCCGCGCCCGTGACCGCCCAGATCACGACGAAAAACGCGTTCACGAGGACGAAGGCGAGCAGGTGGACCTTGAACTCGCCCTTCGCCTTCAGCCGCGCCACCGCGCGCTCGCGGAGGTCGTCGTCCGGGGCAGGGGGGACCGGTATCTCGCTCATACTCGACCTCCTGCCGGGTGTGATCGGCACCATCCAAGCATATGGCTGCGCACTACACTGCGGCCCGTGGCGATGTCGGCGGGGGCGAAGCGCGCGCTCTGGTGGCTCGTCCTGTTGGCGTTCTTCGCCGTCACGTCCATCGGCCTGTGGCTGCCCCCGATCCTGATCCACGCGACCGAGAAGGACTATCACTTCCCCGAGGTCGTCGTCGACGCGACCGTGCTGCGGAACGGCGACCTGCTCCTCGAGGAGCGCCGGACCTTCGACTACCGCAACGGCGACTTCACGTACGCCTACTACACGATCGACGACCCGCAGGACCACGTCCGCGACTTCACGATCCACGAGCTCGTCGAGGGGCGCGAGGTCCCCGTCGAGCCGGACTACGCGTTCCACACCATCACGACCGACGGGTTCCAGGCGCAGTGGAGCTACGTCGCGAACGACGAGGAGCGCACGTGGGTGTTCCGGTATCGCGTCGCGTGCGCCGTGGACGTGTGGTCCGACACCGCCCACCTGTACTGGCAGTTCATCGGCACGGGATGGGAGAAGCCGACCAGCCACGCCGTCGTCACCGTCCATCTGCCCCCGCGGTCCGAGACGCACGTCACCCGCCGGAGCGCGTGCATCCCGGAGGACGTGGCGGCCCCCGCGACGAGCACGCAGCTCCGGCGCGCCGACGTGCGCGCGTGGGGTCACGGACCGCTGAACGGCCAGGTCACGTTCGTCGATGCGCAGACGATCCGTTACGAGGTGCGCGACGTGCCGCCGGCCGCGTACGTCGAGGGCTCGATCGTGTTCCCGACCGAGGCCGTGCCCTCGGCGCTGCGGGTGGACGAGCCGCAGCTCGATCGCATCCTCGACCAAGAGCGAGCGTGGGCCGAGCAGGCCGACGCCGTCCGCGACCGCCGCGAGACCGAGCGGCGCTGGGTCTTCGTCCTGCTCCTCGCGCTGCCGGTCGTGATGATCCTGCTCGTCTTGCTCGCCAGGCTGCGCGACCGGGTCCCCGAGGTGCCGAGGCTCCTCGAGCAGCCGCCGGAGCCGGACGCCGTGCAGGCCGCGCTCCTCTGGTCGGCCTGGCGCGGCAACCTGTCGCCCCGAAACGCCTACCGAGCGCAGATCCTGCGGCTCGTGTACCTCGGCGCGATCGAGATGCGGGCCGAGGGGATGGTCACCGACCCGAAGGACCTCACGCTGCACAAGCGGATGGACGCGCTCGACCTGCCGACCGAGGCGGACCAGGACTTCCAGACGCTCCTGTTCGGCGCGGGGGCGGACGCCGTCGACGAGATCTCGATCACGAACCCGAAGCCGCGGCCGCAGGGCGGGGCGCCCGCCGCGCGCTACCGGGCGTGGTGGCAGGGCGTGCGGTCGCGCTCGGCGGACGTGCTCCGGCGGATCCAGAAGGGCGACGCGCGGCTCGAGTCCACGACGGCGATGCTCGCGGCGGGCGCTGCGGCCGGCTTCGGCATCTGGACCGCCGTGTGGGGGCTCGGCGGGGCGATCGGGTGGTGGCTCGTCCCGGCGGCGCTCGTGTCCCTCGTGGCGGCGCTGCGGACGATCCCCGCGCGGGTCGAGCGGCCGATCCGCGAGCGCGTCGCGAGGCTCGCGGCGTTCCGCCGCTACCTGGCGCGCTTCTCCGACCTGCCGAACGCCCCCGCGCTCGCCGTCGTGATCTGGGAGGAGTACCTCGAGTGGGCCGTCGCGCTCGGCGTCGCCGACGAGGTCGAGAGGCAGGTCCGCGCCCTGATCCCCGCCGAGCGGATCCGCCCGCCGGTGCCCGGCGGCCCGGGCGGCCTCGAGGGCATGCGCCTGGTCCGCGCCCTCAACGTCGCGGCGCCGATGCTGGTCGTGCACTCGATGGCGAGCGCGAGCAGCGGCTCGACGAGCGGAGGGTTCGGGTCGTCGAGCTCGAGCAGTGGGTTCTCGGGTGGCGGGTTCTCCTCCGGCGGTGGCGGCGGCGGTGGCGGCACCGGCGGGGGAGCGGGCTGAGCGTCCTCAGTCGAACAGCCCGGCGATCCCCTGCGCGCCGTCGACGAGCCACCCCACCGGGGCGCGCTCGACGACCTCGCGGAGCGCCACGGCGAGCAGGCCGTTGAGGGAGCCGCGACGCTCGGCGTCGTCGATCGCCCCGAGGATCCCGGCGCGGACGGCCCGCTCGATCGTCTCGTCGTCCCATGGGATGTCGCCGTCGGCGGCGCTCGGCGCCAGCGAGAGCACGAGCTCCTCCCTGGTCGTGCCGAGCTCGCACGCCGCTCCGTCCAGGCCGTCGAGCACGATCCGCTGCAGGGTGGCGTCGAGGCCCTGCCCCGGGAACGCGGCGCGAGACCCGCATGGGTCCCCGACGGCGAGCGCGCCGGCGTCCGCGCCCCCGTTCGCGAGCTCGAGGCCGAGGAGGGCGACGGCGCCGACCGCGAGCCCGACGAGCGCGGCGAGCGCAGTCCGGCGGCTCACGGCGCGGACCGCCTGCGCAGGACGACGAGCGGGGCGAGGGCGAGCGCCGCGAGCAGCGCGCAGAACAGGAACGACGGGCGGAAGCCGCGGGTGATCGCCCGCTCGATCGCCCCCACGAGGTCGTCGCGGAGGTCCCGGACCGACGCGTCCGTCCGCGCGCCGTGCCGGTCGAACGGCGCTCCCAGGTCGGGGATCTCGCCCTCGGGCGCCGCGTCGAGGACGTCGCGGATGTCGAGCGCGAGCGGGACCTTCGTGGTCGCCGGGATCCGGCCCTCGACGACGACGGAAGTCCCGTTCAGCTTCGCGACCTCGGCGGCCGCCGTCAGGTCGCCGGCGAGGACCGGCGCGACGACCGCGAGCGCGAGCACGAGCCCGACGTGGCGCATGCCGACCGTGAGCGTGGCCTTGCCGGTCACCCCCTCGTCGCCCTCGAGCGCCGCGTGCGTGAGCCCGGGGACCGACAGCCCGAGCCCGACCCCGCACAGCGCGAGCGAGGCCACCACGTAGGGCAGGTCGCTCGACGGCAGGAGGGCCAGCCCGACGAGGCCGGCCGCGAGCAGTGAGGCGCCCGCGCCGATCGAGAGCGTGTCCGGGAGCTGCGCGGCGAGCGGCCGCGCGAGCAGCGCCCCCGCGGGGATCGCGCTCACGATGGCCGCACCTTCGATCGGCGAGAAGCCGAAGACATCGATCACGAGCAGCACGCCGAGGAACAGGGCGCCGACCAGCGAGCCCGACACGAGCGCGAGCCCGACGTTCGCCGGCATCGTGCGGCGCAGGGGCGGCAGGCCCTCCTCGAGGATCGCTCGAACGTGCCAGCCCGCGGTCGCGAGGAGCGCCGCGCCGGCGATGGGCGCCTGCGCGACGAAGATCGCGCGCCAGTCGAACACCTGGGTGAGCAGGCCGCCGAGCGCCGGACCGATCGCCGCCCCGATCGTCCCGGCGATCGTCCAGATCGCGACGCCGCGCGCCGTCGACCCCGCGAGCGCGCCGAGCACCGGCACGGAGCCCGCCAGCAGGAGCGCTCCGCCGACCCCTTGCACGGCGCGCGCCACCACGAGCGCCGTGAGCGAGCCCGCGAGCGCGCAGGTGATCGACGCCACGAGGAACACCACGGATCCGGTGGCGAGCAGCACGTGCGCGCGGGCACGGTGCACGACGAGGAGCACCCCGAGCGCGCAGACGGCGAGCACGAGGTTGTACGAGGTGATCACCCACGCGATGCCCTCGATGGTCGCATCGAACCTCGCGTAGAGCTCGGGGAGCGCGAGGACCACGATGGATGAGTCGGCGAAGGCGACCGCCACCGACACCGCGACCGCCACCGTGAGCACGGGGCGGCCCGACCGCCCCTCGCGTGTGGCGCCCATGCGGCCGTCAGCCGGCGGCGACCGAGGTCGGTTCGCTCGAGCGCACGGAGCGGACGACCTGCTCGGTCGTCTGGGTGGGCCGCTGGCGGCGCGCGATGAGCATCCGGATCGGGAGCGCGACCGGCGCGGCGACGACCGCCAAGGCGAACATCGCGACGAGCGCCGTCTTCCGCACGCTCCGGCCGACGAGACCCCTGCGACCGTGGATCACCCCGCCATCATGCCACCGTGGCGGCCCGCGGGTCCTTCCTTGCCGCGCCGCGTACACTCGCCGCCATGGCCGAGCGCCGGATCGTCGTGACCAAGGACGGCCCCTACCGCGTCGAGGGAGACGTGCCGATGCTGCGCTCGGCTCCGGTCGAGACCGAGTACGGCGAGCCGGTCGACTGGGCGTACGGCCCGGAGTTCGAGACCCGCGACGGGATGGAGCTCTGCCGGTGCGGGCAGTCCCAGGACAAGCCGTTCTGCGACGGCTCGCACGAGCGGACGGGCTTCGTCGGCACGGAGACGGCCGAGAACGTCCCGACGCGCGAGCGCCGGCAGACGTTCGAGGGCGACGGCGTCGTGATGACCGACGACTACGGGTTCTGCACCCACGCCGGGTTCTGCGGCGACCGGTTCACGAAGGTCTGGATGATGATCGAGGACACCTCGGACCCGGAGACCCGCGCCCGGCTCATCGACATGGTGGAGAAGTGCCCCTCGGGTCGCCTGGCGTATCAGGTCCCGCCCGATCCCGAGGACCGCGAGCCCGGGTTCGAGCCCTCGATCGGCGTCGAGCCGAACGGACCGCTGTGGGTGCGGGGCGGGATCCCGGTCGTCTCAGAGGCCGACGGCACCGAGTGGGAGGTGCGCAACCGCGTCACGCTCTGCCGGTGCGGACGCTCGCGCAACAAGCCGTTCTGCGACGGCACGCATCGCGTGAACGGTTTCACCGATCCGGCGATGCCGCGCTCAGCCGATCAGCCGACGTAACCCTCGACCGTATCGGCGTCGCGAGCGAGCGCCGCGTCCGGGTCGAGGCCGGCCGCCCGGCGCGCGCGACGCTGCCGCAGGAGGTCGTAGAGCTGGTCGAGCTGGACCTCGATCTCCTTCAGGCGGGCACGCTCCCGGGTGGAGGCCTCGCCGCGGGCTTCCTTGCCGAAGAGCTCATGCTCCTCGTGCGCGAGCCCCTCGATCCGCTCGATCACGTCTCGGTCGTCCACCGCCCTTCAGCCTACCCCTCGCGCGGGGCGCTCGTGCGGAGGTCAGTCCGTCGCCAGGGCGTCCTCGGGCTCCAGGGTCTCGACCTCGGGGCGGGCGGGGGCGCCGCCGAGGATGAACCGGTTCGCGACGACCGCGGCCGCGAGCAGGGTCAGCCCGCCGACGATCAGCGAGAGGCGGAACCCGCTCATGAACGCGTCGCTGAAGGCCCGGACGACGGCCCCGGCCTGCTCCGGCGGGAGGCCCCGGAGCAGGGACGCGTCGAGCTGGCCGGTCCCGGCGGCCGCGGCGATCGCCGCCTCTCGCGCGGGATGCAGGCCGATCCCTGCGAGGGCGGGCTCGAGGACGCGGGCGAGTCGCGTCGTGAGGACCGTGCCGAGCAGCGCGATCCCGAAGACGCCGCCAACCTCGCGCGACGTGTTCGTCATGGCCGAGCCGAGGCCGGCGCGCTCGCGGCCGACCGCGTTCATCACCGCGGCGGTCATCGGCGTCATCGTCGCGCCCATGCCGTGCCCCATGACCACGAAGACCGGCAGCATGAGCCAGTACGACGTGTCGACGTCCAGCAGCGAGAGCGCGAGCAGCCCGCCACCCGCGAGGACCAGGCCGTACGTCATCGGGATCCGCGAGCCGTGCCGCGATGCGTACCGGCCGGCGTTCGGGGCCGTGACGATGATCATCAGCGTCATCGGCAGGAACCGCACGCCGGCCTCGAACGCCGAGTACCCGCGGATCAGCTGCATGTACAGGGACAGGAAGAAGAACGTCGCGAACATGCCGAGCGAGATCGCGAACGCCACGGCGTTGCCGGCAGAGAACGCCGGGATCCGGAACAGCCCGAGCGGCATCATCGCGTTCGGGTTACGCATCTCCCAGCCGAGGAACAGCACGAGCAGCGCTGCCGCCGATGTGAGCGCGATGAGGATCGTCGGGTCGCCCCATCCCCTCACGTTCGCCTCGATCAGCCCGTACGTGGCCGCGAGGAGCGCGGCGCTGCCGAGGACCAGGCCGGGGATGTCGAGCTCGCGGGTGACCTCCGAACGAGACTCGCGCACCGTCCGCATCGCCGTGAAGAACGCCACGACACCGATCGGCAGGTTGAGGAAGAACACCGACTCCCAGCCGAGGTGGTCGACCATGAGACCGCCGAGCGTCGGCCCGAGTGCGAGCGCGAGCGCCGACATGCCCGCCCACAACCCGATCGCCCGCGCGCGCTCGTGCGGCGGGAACGTCACGGTGATGATCGAGAGCGTGCCCGGCATGAGGAGCGCGGCACCGACGCCCTGGAGCCCGCGGGCGGCGATCAGCTGCCCCGTCGTCTGCGACAGGCCGCAGAGCAGCGACGAAACCGGGAAGAGCACGAGCCCCGTGAGGAACATCCGCCGGCGCCCGTAGCGGTCCCCGGCGATCCCGCCGGTGAGCAGCAGCGAGGCGAACGCGAGCACGTAGCCGTCGACGATCCACTGGAGCTCGCTCACGCCCGCGCCGAGGTCGCGGCTGATGCGCGGCAGGGCGACGTTCACGACCGTGTTGTCGAGCATCGCCATCGCGAGCGCGAAACACATCGTGAACAGCACGATGACCTTCTCGCGGGCGTCGTCGCCCTCGAATCCGAGCACGCGGGTCCCCCTTCCGGTGATGCGGATGGCCCGGCCGACGGTCGGGCGTCAGGCCGACAACCATACGGATCGATGCAGGCAACCGTCCGTGGGCCGCGGTTGTTCCCGGTTCGCTCAGGTCGGACGTCGGAGCGCCGCGAGGACCTCGAGGACCTCCGGCTCGACCGCGTGGACGACGTCGCCGGAGAAGCGACGGTTGCCGTATCGGGCGTCCTCGTACATCCGCGTGAGCCGGCGGAACCCGTTCGCGACGTCCGGGAGCTCGTCCGCGACCTGCGAGACGAACTCGGCGGGCGTGAGCGACGGCGGCTTCGGCAGCCCTCGGTCGCGGAGCGCGAGCAGGGCGTCCGCGTACCAGCGGCGGACCGTCTCGGACGGCAACCCGCCCCGGCGGGGGAGGAGGGCGGTCGCCGGGGTCTCGTCCTCGGGGAGCGGGACGCCGCGCGACCCGGTCGGGCGCCGGTCCACCCGTTCGAACGCGCCGACGCCGGCGCGGAGCTTCCGCAGGGAGCGGTAGAGCAGCCACGCGATCCCGAGGAGCACGAGCAGGCCGAGGACCCGGGACCACCACGTCGTGCTCGGACGCGCGGCCGTCTCGACGGCGCGGTCGACGTCGAACCGCTCCCGCCACTCCTCGAGGGCCTGACGGACCGCCTCCGGGTCCACGCCGACGGCCCTGAGCGCCCACAGGATCGGCCTGACGACGAACGCGACGATCGCGACGAACGCCGACAGCACGAGGTTTCCGGCGGGCGAGAGCCAGGCCCCGATCCGCTCGAGGACCCCGCCCCGGACCGTGAGGAGCGCCGCCCCCGCCATCGCCGCGCCGAGGGCCGCCATCGCGAGGGCCGCCCGGCCGATCCACATCGTTCGGGCGGGGTCGGTCCCCTCGATCTCGACGGGGGCCCACACCGTGACCATCCGGCTGCCGAGCGCTCCCACGAAGAACGCGGGGATGAAGACGAGGAGCGGAACCCGCCAGTCGGGGAGGGCACCGGCCGCGAAGAGCGCTTCGACGCCGAGCACCACCGTGCCGACGCCGATCGACGCGAAGATCGGCTCGCGCCAGTCGCGCAGGGCGAGCGTCACGGCACGCAGCGCGACGAGCAGCGCGACGACGACGCCGAGCAGCACGGCGGCCGCGTCCGAACGACCGAGCCACACGCCGGCGACGACCGCGACGACCGCGGCCGCGCCGGTGGTCGCGGACGACGCCCGGAACCGGCACGCGAGGACCACGCCGAGGACGTACGCGACGACGAACGGCGGGATGCCGGCGACGACGCCGATCCCGAGCCCAGCCACGTCCGAGAGAAGCAGGTGCGCCGGAAGGTACACGAGCCCCGCCTCCGCGAACGCGGCGAGCGCGGCGGCGCGTAGCTCCGGGCCTCCGGGCGCGGGGACCTCGGTCGCCGCGGCGGTCACGACGCCACCGCCCGTCGTCGGGCCTCGAGCGGCGAGACGTGGATCACGGTGGACCCGCGGCGGCGCAGCACGTCCATCTCGTGCACGAGCCAGGGGCCGGGCCTCGCCGAGACGACGATGAACGTCGTGCGGCGGATCAGGCGGCGCCCGATCTCGCGCAGGACCGGCGCGAGATCCGCCGTCGGCTGGCTCGGCATGCGCGCGAGCGCGGCGAACAGCATGGCCTCCGCCCCGGTCGAGCCGGTGGCCGGCACACGCAGGGGGCCCCGGCCGCGGCGCAGGTGGGTGTTCGCGACCATGCCGGTGCGCCAGCCCGCGTGGATCGCCTGCCGCGCGAGGTAGCTCGTCCACCCGATCGACTCCTCGGCGGCCACGGGGTCCACCGCGTGCCAGAACGGTTCGCCGTCGGACAGGTCCACGGCGAACAGCACCTCGGCCGAGCGCGTCGGCTCGAACCGCTTCGTCTGCAGCCGCCCGGCGTGGGCCGAGACGCGCCAGTGGACGTGGTGCATCGGGTCGCCCGGTTCGTAGTCGCGGACGCCGGCGAAGTGCTCCCGGTCCTCGAACAGGCGGGCGGACGGCGCCGGCGCGCCGAACGGCAGGCGGCGCATCACGCGGAGCGGTACCCCGGTCCTCGGCTCGGGCATCACGAGGAGCGAACCCTCGACCGGGACCTCGCGCCCGACGGGCGCCAGGTCGAACGGGTCCGAGAGCTCCATCCCCACGTCGTCGAGCCAGTACTCGCCGCGCGACCGCGCGTGGACCGGGAACCGCAGGGTGATCTCGCTCCGCCCGCCGAGCGAGAAGCGGCGCCGGTGCCCCCGCAGCGCCGTGGGGACGCTCTCGGGCTCGGGGAGCAGGCCCTCCGGGTACCGGACGAGGAGCCGGACGATCGGCAGGGGGGGCCGCTTGTCGTTCACGATGCGCACGCGGACGACGATCGGCTCGCCGATGAACGCGCGCTGCGGCTCGAACCCGACCTCGACGCTCACCCCGTTCCAGACCGTCCGCGCCCACAGCGTCGCCGCGATGCTCATCCCAGCGACGGCCGCCGCGAAGAGCAGGACGACCACCTGCCCCCAGGCGACGGCCACGAGTCCGAGCACCACCGAGACGAACAGCGAGATCTGCCGTCGCTCGGGCGTGTCCACTACTCGTGGAGCTCCGTGGGAACGGGGACCGAGCGAAGGACCTCGGCGAGGATCTCCTCCGCGTCCCGGTCGCGGATCCGGGCGTCGGTCGTCGGGACCAGCCGGTGGCCGAACACCGGCTCGGCGAGCGCCTTCACGTCGTCGGGAAGCACGTAGTCGCGGCCCTCCAGCAGGGCGAGCGCCCGCGACGCGTCGCCCATTTGCTCGACGGCGCGCGGGCTCGCGCCGACCGCGAGCTCCGGGTGGTCGCGCGTGGCGCGCGCCAGATCGACGATGTAGCGCCGCACGGGGTGCTCGAGGCCGATCCGCGCGGCGTCCTCGCGCAGATCGCCGAGCGCCGGCAGGTCGGGGAGCGCGGAGTCCGGGAGCACGCGCTCGGACGGGTGGGTGAGCAGGATGCGCTCCTCCTCGCGCTCGCTCGGGTAGCCGAGCTTCACGCGGAGCAGGAACCGGTCGAGCTGCGCCTCGGGGAGGGGATAGGTGCCCTCGAGCTCGATGGGGTTCTGCGTCGCGAGGACGAAGAACGGCTCGGGGAGCGGGTGCGTGACCCCGTCGACCGTCACCTGCCGCTCCTGCATCGCCTCCAGGAGGGCCGACTGCGTCTTCGGCGTCGCGCGGTTGATCTCGTCGGCGAGCAGCACCTGGGTGAAGACCGGGCCGGAGCGGAACTCGAAGTCGTTCGTCTTCAGGTCGAGCACCGAGGTCCCGGTGACGTCCGACGGCATGAGGTCGGGGGTGAACTGCACGCGGTGGAACGAGAGCCCGAGCGACGTCGCGAGGATCCGGACGAGCGTCGTCTTGCCGACGCCGGGCACGTCGTCGATCAGCACGTGGTTGCCGGTGAGGATGCCGACCATCACCAGGCGGAGCGGCTCGCGCAGGCCGAACAGCCGCTCGTCCACGCGTTCGGCGAGCGCCTCGAAGAACGCGCGCGCGCGTCCGGGCTCGGCCACCACGGAAGGATACGGCCTGCGGCCCCCGAGGGGTTCGACCGCTACGTCCGGCGATACACGCGGATCGCGAGCGGGACGGAGACCGCGACGATGCCGACGACCCATGCCGCCGACATCCACAGGAGCGTTCCCAGCGACCGGACGTCGAACTCGGAGGCCTCCGTGTACAGCTCGCCGAGCGTGAGCACGCGGAAGGTGTCGACCCAGATCGTGACCGGGTTGATGCTCGCCCAGCCCTGCAGCCACGAGGGGAACGTCTCGGCCGGGACGAACGCCGAGCTCGCGAAGACGACCGGGAAGACGATGGTGAAGGTCGCGGCCTGGACCGCCTCGACGCTCTTCAGCGAGAGCCCGGCGAACGCCGCCACCCACGTGAAAGCGTACCCAACCGAGACGGCGCCCACGAACGCCAGCAGGAACTCGAGGACCCCCTCGTGGAACCGGAACCCGACCAGCCACGCGACGATGAACATGAGCACGACCTGGAACACGATCGCGACCGTGTCGGCCGCCGTCCGGCCCGCGAGCACGGCCGAGCGCGCCATCGGCAGCGACTTGAACCGGTCGATGAGCCCCTTCGAGAGGTCCTCTGCGAGGCCGACGCCGGTCTGCAGTGCGCTGAAGATGGCCGTCTGCACGAAGATGCCGGGCATCAGGAAGTCCACGTACGGGATCGTGGTCGGCAGGCTCGCCTCCACAGCGCCGCCGAACACGTAGACGAACAGCAGCACGAACATCACGGGCTGGATCGTCGAGAACACCAGCAGGTCCGGCTTGCGGACGTACGTGAGCAGGTTCCGTTTCGTGAGGACCCAGCCGTCGGCGATCGCTCCCGCGAGCCGGCTCGGCTCCCGGGCGGTGGCCTCCTGGGTCGTGACGGCGCTCATGCGGATCCCTCCTCCCGTCGCTTGCGCGAACGGCGCTTCGCCGCCACCTGCCCGTCGCCCTCGCCACCGCCGGTCTCCTCGGCGGCGTGCCCCGTGAGCGACAGGAACACGTCGTCGAGCGTCGGGCGACGGAGCGAGATGTCGGCGAGCTCGATGCCCTCGGCGTCGAGGCGGCGGACGGCCTCGGTGAGCAGGCGGGGGCCGTCGGGCCCGACCGGGATCGTGAGCTCGCCAGTGGTGTTGTCCACCTTGCCCCCGCCGGGGCCGAGGCCGAGCACCGATCCGGCGGCCGCCGGCACCCTCGCCCGGTCGGTGACGCGGAGCGCGAGGACCTCGCCGCCGACCCGGAGCTTCAGGTCGTCCGCGGTCCCGCGAGCGATCACCTTGCCGCTGTCGATCACGGCGATGTCGTCGGCCAGGCGGTCCGCCTCCTCCATGTACTGCGTCGTGAGCAGGAGCGTGGTGCCGTCGTGGACCAGCTCGCGGATCACGTCCCACAGCTCCAGGCGGCTCCGAGGGTCAAGCCCGGTGGTCGGCTCGTCCAGGAACAGGACCTTGGGCCGCCCCACGAGGCTCGCGCCCAGGTCCAGGCGTCGGCGCATGCCGCCCGAGTACGTCTTCGCGGTGCGGTCGGCGGC
>DAIUEM010000005.1:0-21919 GCA_036845105.1 Actinomycetota bacterium
GGTGTCGGCGTTCAGCGTGGCCGGGCCGGCGAGGAACGTCTCGAACGCGTCGCCGTCCTGGTCGACCTCGGCTTGCACGTCCTTCAGCCGCTCGACGGTCGCGATCTCGGTATCGGCGATCGGGACCGAGACGATCGTGGCTCGCCCGTCGGTCGAGATCAGCCCCGCGACATCGAAGTAGGTGATCGGCGGCCCGGCGAGGGCGTCCGACCCCGCGGCCATGATCGCGCCGCGGACGGCCTCGGTGACGCTGGTGAAGCTGATCTGCCCTGAGGGGTCCGGGTCGTCGATCTCCACCGACGGCGACGTGATGAACGCCACGAGCTCGGGCGGATCGACGCGCAGCACGTCGGGGTTGAGCGTGCCGGCCGTGAAGAGCTGCTGCGGCTGGATGACCTGGATCCGGTACGCCGAGGCCTCATCGGGCGGCAGGGCCTGGTCGACCGCGCCCTGGAGCGTCGAGCGGATCTCCTCGTTCGCCGGCCCTTGGAGCTGGATCGACACGAGCACGCCGGAGGGATCGAACGTCCGCAGCCGCCGCAACCCGGCGGCCTCGAGCGCGTCGTAGACGGTGACCACGTCGCCCGCGACCGTCGTCTCACCGAGCTCCATCACGCGCTGTTGCACCCCGCGCACGTACTGCTCGAACGTGGGGTCCGACACGGCGAGCACGTCGTGGCGGATGACGAGGAACTCGGTGTCCTTCTGCTCGCCGGTGATGTTCTCCTCGATGAGCTGCATCGCCTGCTTGGACTCCGGGTTGTTCGTGAAGTCCACGTCGGACGTCAGGGCGTCCGACAGGAACTTCTGCGAAGCGAACCCGAGCCCGGCGACGATGAGGAGCCACACGACGACGACGGTCCACGGGTGCCGGCTGCTCGAGCGCGCGAGCGACTCCGGGTTCAAGCGCATGGCCTTGCCCCCTCCCTGCTTGCGGCGGACACGCCCCAGGCATGCTTACGACGTATGTAGAATCATAGGCAGGGCGTCAACCCCAGACCCTGACCGAGAGGACAGACCATGTCCAGCGCGATCGTCGACCCACGTGCGAAGTCCAGGCCGCGCCGCGAGCCGCTCACGCGCGAGCGGATCGTCGAGACCGCGCTCCGCCTCATGGACGAGGAGGGCCTGGAGGCCGTCACGATGCGGCGCGTGGGCCGCGAGCTCGGCGTCGAGGCGATGTCCCTGTACAACCACGTCGCCGACAAGGAGGACATCCTGCACGGGGTGGTCGAGGCCGTCATGGCCGAGTTCGCGTTCCCCGAGGCCGACGACGACTGGCGCGAGGCCGCCCGCCGGGCGGCGCGGGCCTGGCGGGCCGTGCTGAAGGCGCACCCGAACGTCATGACGCTGATGTCGCACCAGCGCAAGCCGATGACCTCGGTCGTGGCGCTCCGTCCCACGGAGCACGCGCTCGAGATCCTCGGGCGGGCCGGTCTCTCCGAGGCCGAGACCGTCCAGGCGTTCCGAGCGTTCGGCGGCTACGTCCAGGGCTTCGTGCTGGCCGAGATCGCCCAGATGTTCGGTGGCGACGACCCCGGGCTCGACCCCGACGAGGTCGCCCGGAGCCTCCCCATGGACGAGCTCCCCACGCTCGCCCGTCACCTGGACCACCTGTTCCGGTGCGACCAGGACGCCGAGTTCGAGTACGGGCTCGACCTGATGATCCGCGGCCTCGAGGCGAAGGCCGCCGACGCCGTCTAGCGAAGGCCGAGCTCGGCGCCGACGCGGGCGAACACATCGAGCGCCGTCCGCAGGTCCTCCTCCGTGTGGTCGGCGGTCACGATCGTGCGGACCCGCGCCTGCCCCTTCGCGACGGTCGGGAACACGATCGCCGGGGTGAACACGCCCTCCTCGAACAACCGGCGCGCGAACGCCTGCGTCTTCTCCTCGTCGCCCGTGATCACCGGCGTGATCGGCGTCTCGCTCATCCCGGTGTCGTAACTGAGGTCGTGGAGCCCGGCCTTGAACATCGCGGTGTTGCTCCACAGGCGCTCGAGCCGATCGGGCTCGTCGCGGATGATGTCGAGCGCCTCCAGGCACGCGGCCGTGACCGCCGGGGGCGTGCTGGTCGAGAACAGGTACGGGCGGCCGCGGTTGATGAGCCACTCGATCAGCTGGGCGGGCGCCGCGACGAACCCGCCGAGCACGCCGATCGCCTTCGACAGGGTCCCCACCTGGACGTCCACGCGGCCGTGGAGGCCGAAGTGGTCGACGGTCCCGGCGCCGGCCTCGCCGAGCACGCCCGAGGCATGCGCGTCGTCGAGCATCATGATCGCGCCGTGCTTCTCGGCGACCTCGACGAGCGCGGGGAGCGGGGCGATGTCGCCGTCCATCGAGAAGACGCCATCGGTGGTCAGGAGCTGACGCCGGCCCGGCCGGGCGGTCTCGGCAAGGAGCGCGTCGGCGTGGTCGGCGTCCTTGTGCTCGAACACCTTGATCTCGGCGCGTGACAGGCGTGCGCCGTCGATGATCGAGGCGTGGTTGAGCCGGTCGCTCACGATCACGTCCTCCTTGCCCAGGATCGCGGCGACGGTGCCGGCGTTCGCCGTGAACCCCGACTGGAACATCAGGGACTCCTCGGCGTGCTTGAAGTCCGCGAACCGACGCTCGAGCACGCGGTGCATCGACATCGTCCCGGCGATCGGACGGACGGCACCGCTTCCGGCGCCGAGTTCTGCGGCCGCCTTCGACGCCGCGGCGTTCATCCGGGGATGGTTCGCGAGCCCGAGGTAGTTGTTCGACGCCAGGTTGATGACGTCCCGGCCGTCGAACCGCGCGCGGGCGCCGGTCGGTCCCTCGAGCGTCCGCGGATGGATCGCGAGCCCCTGCGCTTCCAGCTCGGCGAGCATGTCCTTCAGGTAGTCGAGCGCACCGCCCATCGCGTTCCTCCCGTGCCGGGGCCGTCACCACCCTATCGCCGGCGTCTACGATGACGCCGTGCGGGTCGAGGCGTTCCTGGCCGATGCGGTGCAGGCCGTCGGGGGCAAGCTCTCGGCGCTCGGCGTCGGGTGGAACACGCTCTCGGCGCCGCGCTTCCCCGCCCGGCACGACCGGGTCGCGCTCGGCGTCATCGTCCGGATCCCGCCGGAGGAGACCGGCGCGGGACACCGGCTCCGGGTGACGCTGGTCGACCCGAGCGGTCAGGAGCGGCCGCTCGGGCGCGGCCAGGATGGCAGCCAGCTGACCGCGCTCGACGCGCCGTTCTCGGTGCGCCCCGCCGAGATGGAGGCGACGGCGACGTTCGCGCTGAACTTCGACGGGCTGGTCTTCGAGGGGCCGGGGACGCACACGTTCGTCCTGGCCGTCGACGGGACGGAGCAGGGACGGTTGGCGTTCCGCGTGCAGACGCCGCCGGCCCCGCCGCCGGTCGAGCACCGCGCGGGCGGCTACCTCTGAGAGCCTCCTACCGACGCTCGCCGTCGGGGAACATGATGACCTTCGCGGCGTGGCCGGAGGCCGCCGTCGCGAAGGCGTCCTCGAAGTCCTCGATGCCGAAGCGGTGCGTGATGACCGGCGCCACGTCGACCCGCCCCGTCGACAGCAGCGTGGTCGTCTGCTGCCATGTGCGGAACATCTCGCGCCCGGTGATCCCGAGGATCCGTGCCTCCTTGAAGATGACCTGGTCGTTGAGGTCGATCGTCACCGGTCCGTCGGGCAGGCCGAGCAGCGACATCCGGCCGCCCCGCGCCAGCATCCGGGTCCCCTGATCGATCGCGCGCGCGTTGCCCGACATCTCGAGCACCACCTCGGCGCCGACGCCGCCGGTCTCGCGCATCACGACGTCGACCGGGTCCTCGACCTTCGGGTCGACGAGCAGGTCGGCCCCCATCGCCGCGGCGAGCGCTCGCCGCTCGTCGTTCGGCTCGATCGCGAACACCTTCCAGGCGCCGAGAGCCCGGGCGATGCCGACAGAGAACAGGCCGATCGGCCCGCACCCGATCACCGCGACCGGGTTCGTGAGGAGGTCCTCGCCGCCCTCGGTCCCGAAGGCCGCGTGCACGGCGTTCCCGAACGGCTCCATGATCGAGGCCACGTCGGGGTGGATGCCCTCGCCGACGATCCACGCGTTCTCGGCGGGGATGACCACGTACTCCGCGAACGCTCCGTCGGTGTCGACGCCGAGGATCCGCAGGTTCTGGCAGATGTGTGCGCGCCCGGTCCGGCAGGTCGCGCAGTGGCCGCACGCGATGTGCGTCTCGGCCGCGACGAACGCGCCGGGCTTGATGTGGTGGACCTCGGGGCCGACGGCCTCGACCGTGCCGGCGATCTCGTGGCCGAACGTCATCGGGATGCGCGGGATCCGATGCTGCGCCCACTCGTTCCAGTCGTAGATGTGGAGGTCCGTGCCGCAGATCGAGTTCGCGTGGGTCCGGACGAGCACCTCGTCCTCGCCAGGCTCGGGGATGGGGATCTCCTCCAGCTCCGCCCCCGGTGCGGCGCGGGTCTTGCGAAGCGCTCGCATCGTCCCACCCATCTCCGGCAGCCTACCCGACGCGGCGCCGCCACCCGCTCGGGGCCACCCGGAACCCGTGGGCCGGAAGGCGTCGTCCAACGCGCGTCGATGTCAGGATGACCCGAGGGACGGAGGTTCCGCGATGAGGCTGATCCGGATCGGCGTGGCGGCGAGCGTGCTGGCGCTCGCGGTCGCGGCATGCGGTGGGTTGAGCGACGACGGGGCGAGCGGGGGGAACGGCGGAGCCACCGGAGGAGGCGGAACCCCGATCGAGCACCCCACGGACGCGGACCGGATCGTCCTCCGCTGGGAGTACCGGGGCGGGTTCGTCCCCTACGAGTACACGCTCGAACGCCTTCCGAGCTGGTCGCTCTACGGCGACGGCCGCCTCGTCGTCGAGGGCCCGGTCATCGAGATCTACCCCGGCCCCGCGCTGCCGAACCTGCTCGTCCGCCGCCTCTCCGAGGACGCCGTCCAGGCGAGCCTCCGCGCGGCGGAGGACGCGGGGCTCATGGACGGCGACGCGAGCTACGACTATCGGTGCATCACGGACGCCGCGACGACCGTCTTCACGACGGATGCGGGGGGCTCGACGAGCGTCGTGTCCGCCTACGCGCTCGGCGACGCGATGGGGGGCAACTGTCCCGACGTCGACGTGGAGGCCCGCCGGCGGCTGTTCGAGTTCCGCGAGATGCTCGGCGACCTGAGCTGGCTCCCCGAGGGCTCGGTCGGCGCGGAGGAGGCGTTCGTGGCCGACGAGGTTCGGATCTACGTGTTGCCGTACGGCGGACAGCCGGACCTCCCGCAGGAACCGGTCGCCTGGCCTCTCGCGACGCCGCTCGCCCGGTTCGGCGAGCGCGTCCCCGGCGGTGTCGAGGACACCCGGTGCGGGGTCGTGAGCGGCTCGGACCTCGACACGCTCTTGCCCCTGATGCAGGATGCGAACGACCTCACGCCGTGGACGAGCGGCGGGAACGACCACCGGCTGATCCTCCGACCGCTCCTCCCCGACGAGCACGGCTGCTGAGCGACGGATCGGATTGCCCGGACGCGTGAACCGGCCTAGACTCCGCGCCAACCTCGGGTGGGAGGAGGTCTATGGCCCTCAGGATGGGCAGGGTATGGATCCACGTCGCCGTCGCGCTCGCGATCGCGCTCGTCGCGACCGGGTGCAGCGGTGACGGCGGGGAGACCGTCGCGGTCACCCTGCAGGAGTTCGCCATCGCGGCGGACCCGGCGTCGGTCGGCGCAGGTGAGGTCACGTTCGACGCCACGAACGACGGCCCGGACGACCCTCACGAGCTCGTCGTCTTCCAGACCGACCTGGCACCGGAAGCGCTGCCGACGCAAGAGACGGGCGCGGTGGACGAGGCCGGTGAAGGGGTCGAGCTGATCGACGAGATCGAGGAGTTCCCCGTCGGCGAGACGCAGAGCATGACGCTCGACCTCGAAGCGGGGAACTACGTGCTCGTCTGCAACATCTACGACGAGGACGAGGACGAGGCGCACTACCAGGAGGGCATGCGCCTCGCGTTCACCGTCGAGTAGGCACCGAGGGGTCGGGACCGCCCGCGTCCCGCCCCTGCGGGTCCCTCAGAACTTCCGACGAGACGGAGCGCGCAGCGACGACCGGCGGCCGCCCCGAGAGCCCGAGAACACCACCCGCGGCGAGGCGATCTTCATCCCCTCCTCGCGGAACTCCTCGTGGAGGTCCAGGCGTGCCGCCATGCGGCTGACATCGCCTTGCTGCTCGGCCGTGACCAGGGTGATGCCCGTCCCGCTGCGACCCGCGCGAGCGGTCCGGCCGATCCGGTGGACGTACCCCTTGTCGTCCTGAGGCGGGTCGTAGTTCACGACGTGGCTGATGCGCTCGAGGTCCAGGCCGCGGGCCGCGACGTCGGTCGCGACGAGCACGTCGACCTTGCCGGAGTCGAACCGCTCCAGCGCCTTCTGACGGGCCGGCTGGGCCATGTCGCCGTGGAGCCCCTCGACGCGCATACCGCGGGCCTTCAGCTTGTGGACCAGTCGGTCGGCGCCGCGCTTCGTCCGAACGAACACGAGGGTGAGCTCGCGATCCTTCTCGAGGAGCTCGATGAGCGCCTCGACCTTGCCCTGGGCCGTGACGGGGATGAAGCGGTGGTCGATCTCCTCGACCGTCTTCGAGTGCGACTCGACCTCGTGTAGCACCGCGTCGCGCGTGTACGCGCGCGCGAGGTGCCCGACGGCCCCGTCCAGCGTGGCCGAGAAGAACATCGTCTGCCGGTCCTTCGGGAGGCGTCGGACGATCCGGTCCACCTGCGGCTGGAAGCCCATGTCGAGCATCCGGTCGGCCTCGTCCAGGATCAGGATCCGCACGCCGCCCAGGCGCACGAGCCCGCGCTCGGCGACGTCCTCCAGGCGCCCCGGCGTTGCGATCAGCACGTCGGCGCGCGCGGCGCCACGCGTCTGCTCGCGCAGCTTCGTCCCGCCGTACGCGACGCCCACGCGCAGGCCCTTCGCCTCCGCGACGTCTTCGAACTCGTCGGCGACCTGCTGCGCGAGCTCGCGGGTGGGGACCAGGATCAGCGCCGATGGCGTCTGGCCGCCGGCACGGATGCGCTCGACGATCGGCAGCGCGAACGCGAGGGTCTTGCCCGATCCCGTCTGCGAGCGCGCGAGCACGTCCTTGCCCTCGAGCGCGTCCGGCAGGACGAGGCGCTGGATCTCGAAGGGCGCGTCGATGCCGCGCCCGGCGAGGGTGTCGACGACGGCGCTGGACACGCCGAGGTCGAGGAACGACCGTATGGTCATGTTCGACTCCTTCTGCTCCGCGGCCCGCGGCCGCGGTTCGGTTCGGGGAGGTCCTGCTCTGGCCCCGAGACCGCCTGAAGGAGGAACGAGGAAGCGAAACCTCACGGGACGACGACGCCGTCCTTGCGATGCAGCGTACCAGGGAGGGGGCTAGCCGAGCACGACGATCGAGACCATCGCGAAGTGACACGCGGCGGCGGTCACCATGAACGCGTGCCAGACCTCGTGGTAGCCGAAGACGGCCGGGGACGGATCGGGACGACGGACCGCGAGGACGATCGCGCCGACCGTGTAGAGGAGACCTCCCACGACGGTGAGCACGAGCGCCGACACCGGCATCTGCCGCAGGAGCTGTGGGAACGCGATGAGGGCCAGCCACCCCATCGCCATGTACAGGCTCGCCGTGAGGACCGTGAACCCATCGATCCGGATCAGCTTCAAGACGATCCCCGCCACGGCCGCCGCCCAGATGATCGAGAGGATGACGATGGTCCACGAGCCGTGAAGGACGAGGACCGCGATCGGCGTGTAGCTGCCGGCGATGAGGACGAAGATCATCGAGTGGTCCAGGCGCTTCATGCGCCGCAGGGCCTTGGGCTCCCAGTCCCCTCGGTGGTACGCAGCGCTCGAGCCGAACACCGCCACCAGGCTGAGCGCGTAGATCGCCGCCGCGATGCGGGGCGCCCAGCCATCGGCGAGCGCGACGAGGGCTGCACCGGCAGGGATCGAGACGAAGAAGGCCACCTGGTGGATCCGACCGCGCCAACGTGGCTTCACGGATGAGGGCGGACGACTCATCGCCGTCGATGCTACCGGAGGCACCGGTCGTGAGGCTACGAGCTGCGCTCAGCGCGCAGCGCGAGCTCTCCCTGAAGGCGCGCGCGGATCTGGCCCGCCGAGATCCCCGCCCACTCGCGCAGCTCCTCGGGCGTACCCGAGCCCGGCATCGCTCCGACCCCGAGCCGCACGACCCGACCCGAGAGCGCCGCCGCATGGGCGAGCGCCGAGAGCACGGCCTCGCCGAGCCCTCCCTCCAGCCAGTGATCTTCGACCACGAGGAGCAGTCCGGTCTCGTCCATCGCCCGCACGAGCGTGTCGACGTCGATCGGCTTGACCGTGTAGGCGTCGATCACGCGGACGTGCCGGCCCTCGGCCTCGAGCGCGTCGGCGGCCCGGAGCGCCTCGAACACCGTCACGCCGGCCGCGACGATCGTGGCCTCGTCGCTCGCGCTCGATCGCAGGACCTTGCTGCCGCCGATCTCGAACGGCTCGTCGGGCCCGTACAGGCGAGGCGTCTTCTCTCGCGTCGTTCGGAGGTACGAGATGCCGTGCACGTCGGCCATCGCCGCGGTGAGGCGCGCGGTCGAGTTGCCGTCGGAGGGATACAGCACGGTCGAGCCATGGACTGCCCGCATCATCGCGAGATCCTCGAGCGCCATCTGCGACGGCCCGTCCTCGCCGATCGAGACGCCGGCGTGCGAGCCGCAGAGCCGGAGGTTCGCGCGGCTGACCGCGGCCATGCGCACGAAGTCGTACGCGCGCGTCAGGAACGCCCCGAACGTCGCGGCGTACACGGTCTTGCCCAGGGCCTGGAGACCGACCGCCACGCCGGCCATGCACTGCTCGGCGATGTAGAGCTCGACGAACCGGCCGGGCGCCACCTCCTGGAAGTCCTCCGTGTAGGTCGAGTTCGAGACCTCGCCGTCGAGCACCACGACGTCGGGCCGAGCCGCGAGCGCCGCGAGCGTCTCGCCGAACGCCTTCCGCGTGGCGATCCCGTCCTCGAAGACCGGAAGCGCGACATCGGTGGCCGGATCCGCCGGCGGCGTCCACGGCCCGGGTGCGGGAGGCGTGGCGGTGAGCGAGCGCGCCCCGCCGAGCTCGGCGATCGCGGCCTCGGCCTGCTCCGTCGAGAGCGGCTTGCCGTGCCAGCCCTCGGCATCCTGCAGGAACGAGACGCCGTTGCCCTTCCGGGTCCGGGCGACGATGAGCGTCGGGCGGTCCGCGGTCTCGGCGGCGCGGTACGCCTCGTCGATCGCGGCGACGTCGTGGCCGTCCACCTCCGAGGCGTTCCACCCGAAGGCGGTGGCGCGGGCGACGTACGCCGCGCCGTCCCACCCGAGCATCGTGGGCCCGCGCTGGCCGAGCCGGTTCATGTCGCAGATCGCGACGAGGTTGGTCACGCCGTGGTGCGAGGCGTTCGCCATCGCCTCCCAGACCGAGCCCTCGGTCATCTCGGAGTCGCCCATGAGGACCCACACCCGCGCGGGGTTGTCGTCCAGGCGCATCGCCAGCGCCATCCCGAGCCCGATCGGCAGCCCCTGGCCGAGCGACCCCGTCGCGACGTCGATGTACGGCATGTCGGGCAACGGCACGGGGTGGCCCTGGATCGGGCTCCCGAGCTTCCGGAAGGACATCAGCGTGTCGTCGTCGATCGCGCCGATCGCCTTCAACACGGCGAACATGAGCGGCGAGGCGTGCCCCTTCGACAGGACGAAGCGATCGTTCGCGAGCGAGACCGGGTCCGCGACGTCGAAGCGGAGATGGTCGGCGTACAGGACCGCGAGCAGGTGGGCCGCGGACATCGACGACGTCGGGTGCCCGGACCCGGCGGCCGTCGAGGCGCGGATCCCGTCCACGCAGAACTGTGCGGCCAGCTCGTTCCACATCGCGACCCTGTCCATCCACGTCCTCCCGTCCGACGGCGTCCCGAGCTTACGGGAACCGATCCGGAGCCCCCGCGGTGGACCGCTGGTACCCTGTGCCGCATGGCCGACTACCGAGAGGTCCGCGTCGAGCGCCTGTACCTGAAGGTGCCGAACACCGACAAGCTGCGCAAGGGCGCGGCGGGACGGCATCGCCACCTCCTGGCGGACGGCTGGCGCGAGATGGAGCGCTCGCAGGAGGTGGATCACATCCGCGTGCGGTACGAGCGCACCGGACACCCTCCGCTGAAGGGTCGGCTCCCGAGGCCGGAGAAGGAGCAGTTCCGGTACGAGCGTCGACCGCGTGGCCGCGACGGCGGCCGCGGCGGCGGCCGCGGTGGCCCGCGCCGCTGAGCGGCGCCGACCCGCGATCCCTGCGCTTCCCACGCTCCGTGCCGAATATCCTTCGGCTATGAGTCTGTTTCTCCGGACGGACCACGGGGTACACTACCGTTCGGGTATGTTCGCTGCGCCGGGCCTCCGGCGCGGATCACCGTAGGGGGTCCGTGATGAGCGACGAGACGAAGGGCACCACCGGCGGGACGCGTCCGACGAAGGTCCGCCCGAAGCGGCAGGTCGGCAAGGCCCACGCCGCGGAGCAACCGTTCGAATATCCGCTCGAGCGCGAGTTCGTCGAGCCCGACTGGACCCGTCTCCCGGGCTTCCGCGACGTCACGACCGAGCAGTGGGAGTCCGCCCAGTGGCAGCGGGCGCACTCGATCAAGAACCTCGTCGAGCTCAAGCGCGCCCTCGGTGACCTGCTCCCCGACGACCTGTACGCCGACATCGAGCGCGACCAGCAGGAGCGCGCCACGATGTCCATGCTCATCCCGCCGCAGATGGTCAACACGATGGACACGACGGACCTGTGGAGCGACCCGGTCCGCCGCTACATGGCGCCGGCGCTCGCCGATCGCGAGACCGAGTTCCCGAGCCACCCGATGGCCTCCCGCGACTCGCTGCACGAGGCCGACATGTGGGCGGTCGAGGGGCTCACGCACCGGTACCCGACGAAGGTCCTCGCCGAGATGATCCCGACGTGCCCCCAGTATTGCGGCCACTGCACGCGGATGGACCTGGTCGGCAACGACACGTTGCAGGTCCTCAAGTACAAGTTCGAGGTGAAGCAGCAGGAGCGCTGGGACGCGATGCTCGACTACCTGCGTCGCACGCCGTCGGTGCGCGACGTCGTGGTCTCGGGCGGAGACGTCGCGAACGTGCCGATCGCACGCCTGCAGGACTGGCTGTTCAAGCTCTTCGACATCCCGAACATCCGCGACGTGCGCCTGGCGACGAAGGGCCTCATGGGCCTGCCGCAGCACTTCCTGCAGGACGAGGTCCTCGAGGGCTACGACGCGATCGCGAAGCGCGCTCACGAGCGCGGCGTCGAGGTCGCCGTGCACACACACGTGAACAGCGCACAACAGGTGACGCCGCTGTTCGGGAAGGCCGTGCGCAACCTGCTCGACATGGGCTATCGCGACGTGCGGAACCAGGGTGTCCTGCTGCGCGGCGTGAACACCACCCCGAACCAGCTCCTCGAGCTGTGCTTCATGCTCATCGACCACGCGAAGGTGATCCCGTACTACTTCTACCAGTGCGACATGATCCCCAACGCCGAGCACTGGCGGACCGCGATCTGGGAGACGCAGGACCTCCAGATGGCGATCATGGGCTACCTGCCCGGGTTCGCCACGCCGCGGTTCGTGTGCGACGTGCCGTTCGTCGGGAAGCGCTGGGTGCACATGATCAGCGGCTACGACCGGGTGAAGGGCATCACGTACTGGCAGAAGAACTACCGGACCGGGATCGAGTACGACGACCCTGATGCGCTCACCCGCGAGTACCCCTACTACGACCCCGTCTACACACTGCCCGAGGAGGGCCAGGAGTACTGGCGGGAGCAGATGCGCACCCAGGGCGCGCTCGAGCTGCAGCCGGTCTGATCCCGCCCTTCGCCGCATCGGGTGCGTCCACGTCCTGAGCGCCACGATCGGCGCGGTCTCGGGTACCGTTTCGGGGCCGTGCGCATCCTCCGTCTCGTGGCCGCGCTCGTCGCCACCATCGCCCTTGTCGCGGTGGCCTGCGGCGACGACGCCCCTGCGTGGGACCGGGTGCCACCGGCGGACCTCGGGACGGCGCCGCAGCCGTTCGACGCCACCGCGCTCGCGACGGCCACGCCGATCAAGCACGTGGTGTTCCTCATCAAGGAGAACCGGACGTTCGACAACATGTTCGGCCGGTTCCCCGGGGCGAACGGGGTGGTGGTCGGGATGGACCAGGGCGAGCCGAGACCGCTCACGCCGGGACCCGACCGCCTGGAGGAGGACATCAAGCACTGCTACCGGTGCGCCCTGGATGCGTGGAACGAAGGGAAGATGGACGGCTTCGCGACGATCAGCGACGCGGCCGACAGGTACGCGTACACGCAGCTCCAGCCGGACGACCTGCCGAACTACTGGCGGTGGGCGCAGGAGTACGTGCTGGGCGACAACTTCTTCGCGAGCGCCCATGGACCGTCGTTCCCCAATCACCTCTACACGATCGCCGCCCAGTCGGGCGGGACGCACGACAATCCCACCATCCCGCTCGACCTGCTCCGCGAGCGCCACCAAGAGACCGGGCTGTTCAAGGCGTGGGGCTGCGACTCGCTCGAGGAGGCCTTCGTGCCGGTGGAGGACCGCGAGGGCAACGTGAAGAAGGTCCCGCCGTGCTTCGACTTCCTCACCGAGGCGGACCTGCTGATGGAGCAGGGCATCCCGTGGGCCTACTACTCGGCCACGAACATGCAGAACGGGTACCTGTGGTCGGCCTACGACGCGATCCGTCACATCCGCGAGGACGAGGAGCTCTGGCAGTCCCACGTCTTCCCCGTCGACGACGTCGTCGAGCACGTCCGCGACGGCCTGCTGCCGCCCGTGTCGTGGGTCACGCCGAGGTTCGAACTCTCCGAGCACCCCGAGTACAGCTTCTGCCACGGCGAGAACTGGACCACGGAGGTCGTGAACGCGATCATGGAGAGCCCCATGTGGGAGGACACCGCGATCTTCGTCACGTGGGACGACTACGGCGGCTTCTACGATCACGTGCCGCCGCCGCAGGTGGATGGGTTCGGGTTCGGGATCCGCGTCCCGCTCCTCGTCATCAGCCCCTATGCGAAGGAGGGCTACGTGACGAGCGAGCTCGGTGAGTTCTCGAGCGTGCTCCGGTTCATGGAGGACAACTGGGGACTCACGCAGCTCACCCATCGGGACCGCGACGCGACGCCGCTCATGTCCTCGTTCGACTTCTCGCAGGAACCCCGGGAGCCGGTCCCGTTGCCGCCGCGAACGGACTGCGCCGGCGAGGCGTTCCCCGACGACTGAGCGGCGTCAGTCGAGTGGAGAGCCGATCGTCCGCAGGAACGGCCAGTTCGCCCCGAAGTGCGAGAACTGCGTCCCGTACGGACAGTCCTGACGCAGATCCAGCATCAGCTTGTCGAAGTTCGGGTTCTCCCAGTCGAACGCGCCGCTCAGCGGGTCCGCGTTCGCGTCGCGCTCGGTCATCGGCTCCAGTCCGAAGAGCCGCTCGATGAATGCGAGCACGCTGGAGAACTCGTATACGTTCTTGTCGACGTACCCGCCGTCCGGGCTGTCGCCCTGGCGCGTGTACGGGCTGATGATGAGCGCCGGCGTGCGAGGACCGAGGCCCATGATGTCGAAGTGCGGCGGCGGGACCGGGTCGTAGAAGCCGCCGAAGTCGTCCCAGACGACGACGACGACCGTCGACTCCCAGTACTCGGACTTCATGATCGCGTTGACCTGGTGGACGGTCCAGTTCTCGCCCGCGCACGTGCTCTTCTCGCCGCCGGGGTGCTCGTTGTATGACTCGTCGGGGATGATCCACGACACGGCCGGCATGTCGCCCCGGCGGACGTCCTTCACGAACTCGCTCGGCGGGCGGACCTTCCGCCACATCGGCCCATATCGGACGTGGTCGATCATCTGGAGCGCGTTCATCCAGGCGTTCTCGTTCGCGTAGTACTTCCACGAGATGCCGGCGTCCTCGAGCTGGTCCGGCAGGACCTCGATGTCGAAGCACAAGCGGACGCTGTCCCAGTAGTTCCCCAGGTCGTACGCGTTGTCGCCATTGTGCGTGATGCGATCCTCGAGCTCCATGATGTGGCGGACCTCTCCGGCGGAAAGGCGCGGCTCGAACCGGGTGGCGTACTCGGTCGGATCGTCGCAGTAGTTGCCCTCGTGGTCGGTCGTCGACTTGTTGTCGACGATCCCGTTCGCCTGGGCGGCCACGGCGTACAGGTGCTCGGGCAGGGTGGGTCCGTACATCGACGTGAAGAAGTGGTCGGACAGCACGAATCGGTCGGCGTACGCCCAGTAGTTCGGGATGTCGTCGCGCACGAGGTACGTGTACCCCTGCATGTCGTGGCCGTAGAGCGGTGCCTTCTCGGCGTCGGTCGGGATGACCCCGTTCATCCAGTTGTAGCCGTTCATCTTGCCGTCGTTGATCGCGACGAGGCCGCACCGGAAGCAGTGCGTCAGGTCGTGCTCGTACACGTCGACGCCGCGCTTCAGCTTGACGGTCGGGCCGTCCTCACAGCCGTCCTCGGAGCATTCGATCGTGCCGCCCTCCGTCGCGCCCTCGGCCCCGGGGTACGTCGCGAAGTAGTTGTTGAAGGTGCGGTTCTCCTTGACGATGAACACGACGTGCTCGATGGGGGTCTCCCCCGGAACGATCGAGTCGCCGGGCGACGGTTCGTTCCCGCCGTCGCCGTCGTCCTTGCCGTCGCCGCTCCCGTCGCTCCCGGTCGATTTCGCGGTCGTCCCGTCCTGCGCCCGCTCGCCCCCGTCCTCGCCCCCGAGCGCCCACGCGGCGACGATGATGAGCAGCAGCAGCACGGCCGTGAAGGCGACGAACCCGCGACGCTTGGCCGCCCGGCGGCGCGCGAGGCGCCCCTGTCCGCGCGGGACGGGCAGCCGGGAGCCGGGGCCGGGCGAGTACGACACCGCCCGGGAGTATCCCACGCTCGGATGCGTCAGGAGGGAACCGGACGACGGACCCGTCCGGCGCCTGCCAGTGCACCGAGCAGGAGCAGCACGAGCATCGCGCCGACCCCGATCGCCAGCCGGGCGTCGAGCCCGGACTCGCCGTACCCGGGCGGCGGCGGGTCGCACAGGTCGTCGAGACGGGCACGGCGCTCCTCGAGCCGGCGGCGCACGGACGGATCCGAGGCGAGGTTCCGGAGCTGCCAGGGATCCGATCGCAGGTCGTACAGCTCCTCCTCGCCGTCCGTGTACCGCACGTACAGCCACGCCCGCGAGCGCACCGCGCAGTACGTCGGGACCGGGTTCGTCCCCGCGAGGTGCTCGACGAGGACGTCCTCGCGCGCGGCGGGGTCGTCGAGCCCGCGGAGCGCCGGGAGCAGGCTCCGGCCCTCGGCTCCCGGGGCGGCGATGCCCGCGGCCTCGGCGATCGTCGGCGCGAGATCCACGTTGAGCGCGAGCGCGTCCGGCGTCGAGCCGACGAGCACCCCGCCCGCGTCCCACCGCACGACGAGCGGCACGCGGATCACCTCCTCGTACGGCGCCTCCTTCTTCGACCACCGGTGCTCGCCCCAGGCGAGCCCGTTGTCGGACGTGAACACGACGATCGTGTTCCGCAGGCGGCCGGTCTCGCGAAGGGCATCCAGCACGGACCCGACCGCACGGTCGACCGACAGGAGCGCCCCGTACTGGTTGCGGCGGAGGGCGTCGATCCGCTCCCGCTCGGCGGCGTCGAGCGGCGGGAGGGCTCGGACCCACGACGGCTTGTCCGCGACGTCGGCCTCGTCGTAGCTGGGCGGGCGCCAGGCGGGCAGGTCGGCGAACGCGCCCTCGTCGGCGGGCGCCGGTGGCGCCGGGCCGTGGGGCGCGGCCGGCGCCAAGTACAGGAACAGCGGGCCCTCGGTCTCGCGCACGAAGGCCTCGGCCTCGCGGGCGAGCACGTCGGTCGAGTAGTCCTCGGGGGCGGAGCCGAACGACCGGACGCTGCCGTCCACCGAGAGCTTGTGGTCCACGTACCCCGCGTGCACGAAGCCGACCCACCGGTCCCAGCCGGGCGGGACGTAGCCGGTCAGACCGGCGTGCTGGTAGCCGTCGAGGTACTTGCCGAACAGGCCCGTCGTGTACCCCGCGTCGTCCAGCCACGTCGCGAGCGTCGAGCCGTCGCGGAACCAGTCGAACCGGCCGAACGGCGGCGCCTGTCGGTACACGCCGGTCGTGTGCGAGTACGCGCCGGTGAGGATGCTCGCGCGGCTCGGACAGCAGATCGGGTTCACGACGAACGCGTCGGGGAAGCTCGCCCCGCGGGCGACGAGCTCGCGCTGCACGGCCGGCATGGCCCAGAGTGTGTCGAAGCGCTGGTCGTCGGTGACGACGAGGACCACGTCGGGCGGCGTCCCCTCCTGGGCGAGCGCCGGCCCCGGCGCCTGGAGCGCGAGGAGCGCGAGGAGGAGGGCGGCGGCCGCTCGGCCGCTCGGGGACCTCATGGGTCCCGGTAGGCGGCGAGGGCGGCGGCCAGCTCCGCCAGCCGCGCGGCCTGCTGGGGATCCGTCGCGAGGTTCTTGATCTGGTAGGGGTCGCGGCGCAGGTCGTACAGCTCGCGCTCGCCGGTCTCAAGCTCGATGTAGGCCCAGCCCGGCGTCCGGAGCTCCCACCACCCGGGGACTCGGCCGTCGCCGACCCACTCCGCGAACACCTGGCCGGCGCGACCTTCGCGCGAGCCCTGCCGAAGCAGCGGGAGCAGGCTCCCACCGTCGAACGCGGCCTCGGGCGCGATGCCCACCAGATCGACGATGGTGGGCGCGAGGTCGGCGGTGGAGACGGGTTCCGGCTCGACGCGGTGGTCGACGCCGGGCATCCGGACGAGGAACGGGACACGGATGCACTCCTCGTACGGGCACAGCTTCCCGACCCACCGGTGCTCGCCGAACGACAGGCCGTTGTCCGAGACGTAGACGACGATCGTCTGCTCGAGCTCGCCGAGCTCCTCGAGCTCCTCGAGGATCGCCCGCACCGCGTCGTCGACGCCGAGCAGCGCCTCGTACGACGCGCGCCGCGCCTCGCGCAGGGCGGAGACCTCGTCCGCGCCGAGCGCCGGAAGCTCGCGGACCCACGCCGGCTTGTCGCGAACGTCCGCCTCGCCGAGGGAGGGCGGGACCGGGATGGCCAGGTCGCGGTACCGGCCGGCGTGGCGAGGCGCCGGGACCGACGGCGGGTGCGGCGCGTTCGGCGCGAACCACAGGAAGAAGGGCTCGTCGCTCGGCGCGTCGCGTAGGAACCCCACGGCCTTCGCGGCGTAGACGTCCGTCGAGTAGTCGGCGTCCCCGTACAGGACCGGCTCCCCCTGCTCGACGAGCGTGAAGCCGCCGTAGAGGGTCTCCGACGTCCCCTGGGCTTTGCCCCACCAGCGGTCCCAGCCGTCGGGCACGAAGGGGCCGCGGTCGAACGGGTAGACGTTGAGGTACTTGCCGACGAGCCCCGTGTGGTAGCCGGCCGCGTCGAGCCAGGCGGCCAGCGTCGCGGCCTCGTCCATCCGCGCCCCGTCCCGGTTGTCCTCGACGCCGCTGCGGTGCGCGAACCGTCCCGTCAGCATCGTCGCGCGGGAGGGACAGCAGAGCGGCGTGGTCACGAAGGCGTTCGCGAACACCACCCATTGGTCGCCGGGATCCATCGCACGAGCCTGCAGGAAGGGCATCACCGGCTCGGAGCGCGGCATCGAGTCCCACGTCTGGTCGTCGGTGATGATCACCACGACGTTCGGTCGGCTCGAGTCCGCCCGCGGCAGGAGACCCGGCAGGACCGCCGCGCCGACCGAGACGGCGAGCGCCGCCAGCGCCCCTACGCGCGCCCGCACGTCACCCCGCCCGGCGGAGCTTCCAGACGTTCTCCGCCGGGAACCGCCTGGCCCACTCGAGCGGGGCGAACCATGGGTACGACGTCCGGGCGTTCGCCGGCGGTCGGAGCTCGATCAGGTCCTCGACCTCGAGGCCGTTCGTCCGGAACAGCCGGATCCACTCGCCGTACGGGAGCTGGAAGTCCACGGACTCCTCGTCCCAGCTCCGCATCCCGAAGTAGTCGCGCCGAAGGCGCTCGACCGGCGCCTCGGCATCGTCATCCCAGCACAGGAAGTGGAGCGGGCTCGAGATGTTGAACACGAAGCGGCCGCCCGGCCGGAGGAGCCTCGCGACCTCGGGCACAGTGTGCCTCGGGTCCGCGAAGGTCATCGCGCCATGGTCGCAGACGACGAGGTCGAAGCTCGCGTCGGCGAACGGCGTGCGCTCGGCGTCGGCGTTCACGATCGGGAAACGCGCACCGGCTCGCGCCATGAGCCCGGCGGCGTGCTCGAGCTGACGCGCGGATAGGTCCAGCCCGACCGGCCGGGCGCCCTGACGGGACAACCAGATCGACCACTGCGCGGCGCCGCAGCCGTACTCGAGCACGTCGAGACCGCGGACGTCGCCGAGCGCCCGCACCCGTGACTCGGGGATCGCCCACACCCCCCACGCGGCGCGGTCGAATCGGTTCAGCTGACGGGCGTGCGTGGCCTGGTACTCGTCGCTCGTGGCGTCCCAATACCTGCGGTTCTTCCGGACGTGCCGCGGCGAGGCGCTCATCGAGCGTCGAGCCAGCCGCCCGCACGCCCGTGGCGGTGCGCGACGAGGCCGGCGGCGATCGACAGCGCGATCTCCTCGGGTCGCTGGCCGCCGACGTCCAGCCCGAGCGGGGAGCGGATCCGCGCGAGGTCCTCCTCACCGAGCCCCCTCGCGAGCAGCTCCTCGAGGTACGGCGCGACGTGCCGTCGGCTGCCCATGACGCCGACGAACCCCGCCGCCGAGCGCAGGACGTGCGCGAGCATGTCGGCGATCCCCGGCGCGTCGTGATCGGTGAACACCACCGCCGAGCGCCGATCGAGCGCGAGCCCGTCGAGCGAGTCGCCCACCGCCCAGCCGAGCGCACGGTCCCCTGCGTCGAGGCGCTCGGCCCGGGGCTCGACGAGCGCGGCGAGGTAGCCGAGGCGTCCGGCGAGGGCCTGGAGCTCTCGGGCGACGTCCGTGGCCGAGACGATGGCGAGGAGCGCCGGCTCGAGCTCGGGCTCGAACAGGACCTCGACCTCGCCGAGATCGTGCGTGAGCGTCCGCAGCTGCGGCTCGCCGGCCTCGAGGACCTCGGGCGCGATCGCCACGGCAGCCTCGTCGAACTCGGCGCACCCGAGCGTGCCGCCGAGCGGTCCGCCCGGCACGACGACCACCCGATTGCCCAGGTGGCAGGGCGGCGACCCGTGGATCTTGACGGCGGTCGCGCGGACCCTGCCCGGCGCGGCGCCCGGCGCTCGCGCCGGCTCCTCGGAAGTCGTCACGGCGACCTCCGACGACGCGCCGGTCCCGTGACCCGTCGTCGGATGGGCGCCGGTCGCGCCGGCGAGGAGCTCGAGCGCGTGCGGGACGACGGGCAGGACGGCCTCGAGGCTCTCGCGGACGCCCCTCGGGCTCCCCGGCAGGTTGAGCACGAGCGTGGCGCCGAGGCTCCCCGCCACCGCCCGGGAGAGCGCGGCCATCGGGGTGTGCTCCAGACCGGCGCGGCGCATCAGATCGGCCAGGCCCGGTGCCTCGCGCTCGATCACCGCGCGCGTCGCCTCGGGCGTCACGTCGCGGGGCCCGAAGCCGGTGCCGCCGGTCGTCACGACGAGCGACACGCCACGGCCCGCCAGCTCGCGCAGGCGCGCCTCGATCATCGGGCGCTCGTCGGGCACGACCGAGCGGTCGACGACGTCCATGCCGGCCGCGCGCACGAGCGCCTCGGCGGTGTCGCCGGACTCGTCGGCGCGCGTCCCGTGTGTCACGCCGTCCGAGACGGTGACGACGGCGGCGCGGAAGGGCTCACCCACGCGGCCCATCCTGCCACACGCGGCCCCGCACGCCCGAGCGGCTCAGGCGCCCCAGACGTCGAGGTGGCGCCGCGTGAGCACCGGCTGCCGCGCGAGCGCCGGGAACGTCCATGCCTTCGCGAGCGCAAGACCTCCGCCGCCGAGGGCGAGCCCGGCGCCGACCGCCCCCGCCGTCCCCGAGACCCACCCGGCGCCGGCGAGCGCGAGGAGCAGCACACCGGCGTTCAACGCGAGGAGCTGCACCGCGCCGCCGAGCTCGATCGCCGCGAGCTGACGGCGGCGCTCGTCCGGGTGACCGGGGCGCGCCATCGGCAGCAGGTACAGCCACGCCCCGAGCAGCGTCTGCACCGCCCATCCGAGCGCGAAGATCGCGAGGAACGGCTCCCGGAAGGCCGCGAAGGAGTCGAGGCCCCGCAGGAGCGCGACCGCGAGCGCGATCGACCCGGCCTCGAACCACGCGAGGCCGAGCACCAGGTGCTTCGCGGCCACCGGGACCGGCCAGGTCCTCGGCGTGCGCATCACCTTGACGGCGAGCCACGCCACGCCGAGCGCACCCGCCGCGTACGCGACGCCGCCGACGCCGGCGAGCGGTCCCGCGCGCGCCGCGAGGCCGGTCGCGATCGCCGCGAGCCCGGCGACGAGCAGCGCGACCGTCGCCCACCCGTGCCAGGGCGGCATCCGGATCCGGAGCACGGTCGGTAGGAACGTCACGAGCGTGCCCGCGATCGTCAGCGAGACCCACCCGAGCACGTTCAGCGTCATGTGGGCCTGGCGCAGACCGAGCCACGTCTCGCCCGTCACGGCCCCGCCGCCCACGAGCGCCCCGAACGTCCCGCCGACGAGCATCGCGGCGATGGCCGTCGCATACATCGCGATCGGCAGGGAGTGCCGCTTGTGGAGGGACCGCCGTCGCGCCGAGAGCACGATCCACCCCAGGAGCGCGATCCCGAGCAGGAACAGCGTGCCGCCGAGCGCCACGCCGAGCTCGTGACCCAGGACCCGGTCGAGCGCGATCGCGGCCGCCCCCACCGTCACGAGCGCGAACTGCGCGATCACCACGCGCTCGGACGGCGCGGGGGTCGCGGTGAGCGCGACCACGAAGTTCTGCATCGCCCCCGAGATCGCCGTGGAGATCGCCCCGGCGAGCGCGAGGTGGAGCGGGAGCCAGACGCCGAGGCGGTCGGCCTCGGGTACCAGGAACGAGAGCGCCGCGAGCGTGAGCCACGCCCGGGCGGCCAGCATGTACAGCTTCGTCGTCGCGCGCGGTCGCATGCGGTCTATCGAACCAGACCGCGGGTCAAGCCACCGGACGGCCGGCCGCGTCTCGAGTGCGAAGGATCGGTCGCCGGGTCGCGACCGCGGGTCACCTCGGCCCGTGGAAGGCCCTCGCCGTCGGCGCTAACGTGACCCTCGGCCAGGAGGCGCCGTGGGCCTGATGATCGTCTGCCCGCACTGCGGGTCCCGCGAGTACACGGAGTTCACGTTCGGCGGGGAGCTCCGCGATCTGGACGCACCGGACCCCGAAGCCGACTTCCGCCGCGTCTATCTGCGCGAGAACGCGCCCGGCCCGCAGACCGAGCGCTGGTTCCACGCCTACGGCTGCCGGCGGTGGCTCACCGTCGTGCGCGACACCGAGCGGAACGTGATCGTCGATGGCGAGCCTTGACTTCGAGGGCCGCCGCGTCCCGCTCGAGGACGGCGATACGGTCGCCTCGGCGCTGTTCCGCGCCGGCGTCCGCACGTTCAACCGATCGTTGAAGCACCACCGGCGGCGGGGCCTGCACTGCCTCACCGGCGACTGCCCGAACTGCCTGTGCACCGTGGACGGCGAGCCCGGCACCCGGGCGTGCGCGGCCGAGGCCCGGGACGGCATGCGCGTCGAGCGCGAGACCGGCTGGCCTTCGGCCGACGCCGACGCGCTCTCGGCGATCGATCTCGCCGGCCCTCTCATGCCCGTCGGGTTCTACTCGAAGACCTTCATCCGTCCGCGCGTCGCGTGGGAAGCGGCCGAGAAGGTGATCCGCCGGGCGACCGGCGTCGGCTCGCT
>DAIUEM010000006.1:0-21727 GCA_036845105.1 Actinomycetota bacterium
AGGATGTTGAACAGGGCGACCTGGATGCGCTCGGGCAGGTCGGGGAGCTCGTTGATCGCGACGATCCCGCGGTTCGTGCGGGGGATCATCCCGTAGTGGATCGTGAGCTCGTCGGCGAGGTACCGGCCCTCGGCGACGCGGATCGGGTCGACGTCGCCGATCAGGTCGGCGACCGACGTGTCGGGCGTCGCGAGCTTCTCCGCGTAGCGGTCCTCGCGGCCGATCCACTGGATCGCCACGGCGTCACCCTCGTCAGCCACCAGATGCCGGCAGCGGGCGCAGATCGGGCGGAACGGATGGTCGTTCACCTCGCACCCGGCGATCGCGGGGACCTCATCGTCCAGCAGGTCCACGATCCGGCGGATCAGCCGAGTCTTCGCCTGACCGCGCTCACCGAGCAGGATGAGGTCGTGGCCCGCGAGGATCCCGCGCTCGAGCGCCGGCAGCACCGAGTCGGAGAACCCGACGATGCTGGGGAACAGGTCTTCGCCCCGCTCGAGACGCTCGAGCAGGTTCGCGCGGAGCTCCTCCTTCACCGTCCGGTCCCGGTACCCCGAGCTCCGGAGCTCGGCGATCGACGTGGGGCGACCCATGGCGACAGGGTAGCGACTCAAGCGGATAAGTCCGACCCGGGTCCTGCGCGGGCACTCTGTGCCCAGGCCGCAGCCAGCCAAGGGGAGCGCTACGCGAGGCGGTCTGCGAGGTCCGCCAAGAAGTGCTCGCGATCCTCGGGGTCGGCGATCGCGGCGCCGAGCTGCTCCGCGATCCGGGCCTCGCGGGCCGCCCCCTCCTCGTCTCCGGCGACGCGGCGAGCGCGGGCAAGGGCCTCGTGCGCGTACGCGAGGTCGAAGTCGCCCACGCCGGCGGCCTCGCAGATCTCGAGCGAGCGCTCGGCGTGGAAGGCGGCCGACTCCGCGCGGCCGAGAACCGCGTAGACGCGGGAGCACATCCATTCGCCGCGCGCGAGGTTCACGGGCTCGCCGACCTCGCCCCAGTGGAAGCGGGACGCGTGGGCCATGTGGAGCATGCGGAGGTCGTCCTGCGGCGCGCGCCCCTCGCGCTCGAGCGCCGCCCAGGTCCCGTTGAACAGCGACACCGCCACGCGGCGCTCCTCGCTCGGCGCCAGACCGCTCCCGTCCCGGTCGGCCTCCGGCGTCAGCGCGACCTCGGACATGAGCGCGAGGTGCGTGCCGTCGGGGTCGGTGAAGAACGCGATGTGCAGCTCGGTGGTCTCGGTGCGGTTGACCACGTGCGGTTCGCTCTCGAACGGAACGCCCCGCTCGAGCAGCGCGGCGTGAGCCTCCGCGATGTCGCCGACGCGGAAGTACAGCAGCGGCGTCGAGCGGAACTCCGGCGACTCGGCCCTCCCCAGGTACAGGCGCACGCCGCCGCAGTCGAAGAACGCCATCCCCTGATCCGGGACATCGAACAGCAGCCGCAGGCCGAGCGCGTCCCGGTAGAACGCGACGGAGCGCTCGACGTCGGACACGCTCACGTGGATCTGTCCGATCGGACCGAGTCCCTCGAAGGCCATCGCACCTCCCCGCTCGTCGGGCGGACAGCATCCCACGGTGTCCGGATGCGCTGCTAGGCTCCGCGCGATGCCGGGAGCGGAGGGGATCCTCGCGGGGCTCAACCCCGCGCAGCGCCAGGCCGCGCAGGCGGTACGGGGTCCGGTCGCGATCCTCGCCGGTGCCGGCACCGGGAAGACCACGACGATCACGCACCGGATCGCGTACCAGGTCGCCGTCGGCGCCTTCGCCGCCCGCTCGATCCTGGCCGTGACGTTCACCGAGAAGGCCGCCGGCGAGCTGAAGGAACGGCTCGCGCACCTCGGCGTGGATGGGGTCGAGGCGCGCACGTTCCACTCGGCCGGGCTGTCGCAGCTCTCCCGCCTGTGGCCCGGCGCGACCGGCGAGGCGCTGCCCGACGTCCTGGGCTCCAAGGCACCCCTGATCTCCTCGCTCGCGAACGCCCTGCCGCCACCGCACAGGTTCCTGCCACGCGGGGAGCTCGCGAACGAGATCGAGTGGTCCAAGAACCGCATGGTGCCGCCCTCCGACTACCTGGCCGAGCTCGCGCGCACCGGGCACGAGCCTCCGATCCCGTCGGAGCTGATGCAGCGCGTGTACGACGGGTACGAGCGACGCAAGCAGCGGACCGGACGGATCGACTTCGAGGACATGCTCGGGCTCGCGGTCCGGATGTTCGACGAGCATCCCGACACCGTCCGGGTCGTGCGCGAGCGCTTCCACGCCTTCACCGTGGACGAGTACCAGGACGTGAACCCGCTCCAGCAGGCGCTGCTCGAGCGCTGGCTCGGCGGGCGCGACGAGGTCTGCGTCGTCGGGGACGACCATCAGACGATCTACACGTTCACGGGCGCCTCGCCCGAGCACCTGCTCTCGTTCCCCGAGCGCTTCCCGCACGCGACCGTGGTGCGCCTGGAGGAGAACTACCGCTCGACGCCGCAGGTCCTGACGGTCGCGAACGCGCTCGCGACGCACCTCGGCGGGTTCCGCAAGGAGCTGCGCGCCACGCACGGCGACGGCCCGAGCCCGAGCGCGCGCTCGTTCGCGGAGACGTCGGTCGAGGTGGACTTCGTGATCGCCGAGGTCCAACGGCTGCACGCCGAAGGCACGCCGCTCGAGCAGATCGCGGTGCTCTACCGGATCAACGCCCGGTCGGAGCCGTACGAGGAGGCACTCGCGGCGGCGGGGATCGCGTACCAGGTTCGCGACGGAGCCTTCCTGCGGCGCCCGGGGCCGCGCTCGGTGCTCGCCCGGCTGCGGCGGGAGCGGACGGGCGCGTCCGTGGCCGACGCCGTCGAGCGCGCGACCGACGCCGTCGGGTACGAGCCGCTCGCCGAGCCCGACGACGCGGAGGAGGTCACGCGGCAGGCGGACCTCGGGCGCCTCCGGGCGCTCGCGACCGAGTACGCGGCATCGCACCCCCAGGGCGACATCGACGGGTTCGTGGCCGAGCTCGCGGCTCGGTTCGCGGCCGAGCGCTCGGGCCGTGGCGTGAACCTGCTCACGTACCACCGCGCGAAGGGACTCGAGTTCGACGCGGTGTTCCTGCCCCGACTGCTCGACAAGGAGCTACCGTTCCGCTCGGGCCGCGCCGCCGCCGACCCCGTCGAGGAGCGGCGGCTCCTGTACGTCGGCATCACGCGAGCGCGCCGCCACCTGTACCTGTCCTGGCCGACCGAGCCCCGGACCCAGCCCAGTCCCTTCCTGACCGAGCTCGGTGTGAGCGAGCCCGGCCGGCCCGCGCGTCCGCCCTCGGCGCGCGAGCGCGTCCCGGTTCACGAGCGCGGACCCCTCTTCGATCGCCTCCGCGAATGGCGCAGACAGCGGGCGCAGGCGGACGGGGTCCCCGCCTACGTGGTCTTCCACGACGCGACGCTCGCCGCGATCGCCGACGAGCGGCCGACGAGCCGCGCCGCCCTGGCCGCGATCTCGGGCGTCGGCCCCACGAAGCTCGAGCGCTACGCGGACGAGGTGCTCGGGGTCGTCACCGCCGAGGCCGGCTGACCCTCACGCCAGCCGGGCGGTGAGCATCGCGGCCGCGAGCAGCGGCACCGCGACGGAGAGCCATCGGAGCGCGCGCTCGGGTGCCGCCCGGAGCGTTCCCGCGTCGACCGGCTCCGTCGAACCGTCCAACAGCGTCAGCTCGCCCCGCACGTCCGCGACCCGGCGACGGAGCCGGCGCACCGGCGTGGACAGGACCCGCTGCGCCGCGCTGAGCGCCGCGCGCGCCGCCGCGGCGACGACGGCCTCCGCGGTGATCGCCGCCGTCTGCGCGAACGCCGCCGTGAGCACCGGGAACGCCCCCCACGCCAGCGCGAACCACAGGTCCGAGTGGAACGCGCCCGCGAACAGCTCGAGGTTGTACGCGACGACGAGGAACCCCCCGACCGCGATGAACGCCCACAGCCACGCCGATACCTCCACCGTGCCCTGGACGCCGAGCGCGGTCGCACCCGCCAGCCCGACCACCGCGAGCGCGACGAGCACGCGGTCGGGGATCCGCGTCCCCAGCGGCCGCCCGTGGAGCTCGTCGAGCGCGTGCGCGGCGACGCCCATCGCGAGGAAGAACGCCGCGAGCGTCTCGAGCAGCCATCCGACGTCCACCGGATCGGCGAGCGACGCGCCGATCACGACGTACGACAGGTGCCAGAGCGTGTAGGGCGGGTGCAACAGCGTCCAGTAGTCGCGCCAGCCGCCGGGCGAGAGCGCGTAGAAGGCGGGCCGACCGTGGGTCGAGTGGTCCTCAGCCATCGAGCAACGGGTTCGCCTTGACCGCCCACGTGACGACGGCGGCGCCGTTCGAGAACGACCTCGTCCGCACCCGCCGCATGCCCGCCTCCTGCCACCACCGGACCTGGACCGGCAGCGGGAACCGCCGGTAGAACTCGGTCACGTCCCGGCCGAGGAACCGGCCGGTCCGGTACCAGCCCGGCGAGACCGCCCACCCGACGGCGGGCATCACGGCTCGGGTGTGCACCCACCAGCCCGCGTGGGCCCACGCCTCCTGCGGCACGTGGAACTCGAGCGCGGCCATCACGCCGCCGGGGCGCAGCACCCGCGCGAGCTCCGCCACCGTCGCGGCCGGGTCGGTCACGTATCGGAGCAGGTACGTGAACGTGACGGCGTCGAAGGTCTCGTCGGGGAACGGGAGCCGCTCGGCGCGCCCGCCGAGGAACCGGATCCGGTCATCCAGTCCCTCGGCTCGCGCCGCCTCGACGCCGCGGCGGATCATCGCGGCGCTCGGATCCAGGGCCGCCACCCGAAGGTTCCTCCTCGCGAGCTCCCGGGCAACGAGGCCCGTACCGGTCGCCGCGTCGAGCACCCAGGCGCCGGGGATGGCGTTCACCCTCGAGAGGAGGAACCGCCGCCACCGCGGGTCCTGGCCGAACGACAGAAGGGCGCCCATGCGGTCGTACTCGGGGGCGATGCCGGCGAACAGCCGGCGCGCGAACCTCGATCGGTCGGCTCCCGGCGCGCTCATCCGGGTCTCAGCCACGCCGGCAGGTCGGCGATCGAGTCGAGCACCTGGTCGGGCTCGGCGTCCGCGCGCTCGAGATCGCTCGGCAGGAACTTTCCCGTCCGCACGAGCACGCCCGTCAGGCCCGCCGCCTTCGCCCCGAGCACGTCGTTCACGAGGTCGTCGCCGACCATCACCGCTCGGTCGGTCGGGACGCCGAGCATCCGAAGCGCCTCCTCGAAGTACGCCGCAGCCGGCTTGCCGCAGATCGCGGCGGCGCGTCCGGTCGCCTCCTCGAGACCGGCGATGTACGCGCCCCCGTCGAGCCGCCAGCCCTCGCTCGTGCGCCAATAGAGGTTCCGATGCATCCCGACGAGCGCAGCACCGCCGGTGAGGCGCTGGAAGATCCGGTTCAGCGTCGGATAGGTGAAGTCCTCGCCCGCACCGCCGAGGACGACCACGTCAGCCGTATCCAGGTCGACGACCTCCACGCCCTCGAGATCCTCGCTCGCGTCGCCGTCCGACAGGACGAACACCCCCGCCGCGGGATGGTGCGCCCGCAGGTATGACGCCGTCGCCACCACCGCGGTGACGATCTCGTCCGGGGCGACGTGGATGCCGGCCGTGCCGAGCGTCTCGGCGAGGTCGCGCCGCGTGTGGGTCGTCGTGTTCGTGATGAGCCGGAACGGGACCCGCTCGAGCCGGAGCCACTCGATCGTCTCGACGGCGCCGGGCAGCGCCTCCCACGAGACCGTGAGCACGCCGTCGATGTCGAGCAGGACGCCCCGAGGCTCCCCCACGCGGGGCAGTCTAGCCCCGGATGCTCTTCGTCCGGTCCAGACGGATCCCGGCCGAGCGGCGGACGTCGTCGATCTCGCTCGGCACCGGCTTGCCCCGTCGCCGGAGCCGCCACTCCTGGTACGGCGCGATGTACCGGTACGATCCGGGGAGGAGCGGCCGCAGGACCCTGGTCCCCGCGAAGGTTGCCCGCATCGCGGCACGCTTGGCCGCGCCGACGCGGATCCCGTACATCGAGCGGAGCTCGGGCGGGAGCGTCGCGAACGCGAGACGCGAGACGCCCTTCAGGACGGGCCGCCACTCGGCCTCGCGCGGCGGATGGACGAACAGCTCGGCGACCCGGCGCGCCGGGTCCGTGACCCGCAGCATGTCCGAGTCGTAGACGCCCTGGAGGTACTCGCGCAGCTCGGGGACGGTCTTCGGGATGATCTCGCGAGGGACGAGCACCATCTCGGCCGCGAGCATCTGCTCCTCGTGGAAGCGCTGCCTGCCGGCGTCGTCCAGCTTGCCCACGGTGAGCTGCTCGAAGAGCAGCGCGCTGTCGACCAGGCACGCGTGCACGAACAGGAGCAGCTCGGGATCGAGCGCGTCGTACGACAGCCCCGTGACCTCATCGACGCCCTTGATCCGGGCGTGGATCTCGTTGATCCGCTCGGCGGCCGCGCGCGCCTCCGCCCTCGTGCCGAACGTGATCGTGTAGGTCAGGATCAGCGTGCGCTGCAGGCGTTTCCAGGGGTTCCTCTCGTAGAACCCGGTCGCGCGAGCGCCGGCGATCACCAGCGGGTGGGCCGCCTGCATGAGGACGGCACGGGCGCCGCCGAACAGCACGGTGACCTCGCGGTGGACCTGCCAGGACACGCTGTCGGGTTCGAAGTAACCGATGTCCGGTCGACCACCCATGGCTCCAGCGTATCCACGCCGGCGCGAGGTACCGCCGCCGAACCTACGCAGCGCCACCTACGGTCCGGTGACCCCAGCGAGGCGGCGCAGCTCGCGCGCGACCGGCTCGAGCGCCAGGATCACGAGCTCGTGCTTGGCCCGCGAAGCCCCCACGTACAGGTACTGGCGGAGGTCCTCGAGATGCTTGTCCCCGAGCTCCGCGAGGATCACGACCTCGCGCTCGAGGCCCTTGAACCCGTGGATGCTCGTGGCCAGGACCGTGCCGGGCTCGGGCCGCTCCGAGAGCCGGAAGCCGTCGATCCGCTCACGGGCCCGGAGCCGGCTCTTCGCCGCGCCGGACGGCGTGAGCACGACGATGTTGTCGAGCGGGACCCGCTCCTCCTCGACGAGGTTCCGGAGCACGATCGCGAGCAGCCGGGCGAGCCCCTCGTCGTCGTCGTACCCGAGGATCTGAGGCGGGCGCCCCTGCGGTCCGAGCGCCTTCGGCTCCTCGACGCCGTCGTAGAACACGGAAACGAACCCCGCGATCGCCTTCGTGTTGCGCACGTTCAGCGGGAGCGGGCATGGGTCGACGTTCTCGACCGGCAGTTCGTCGCCGTACAGGTTCTGGTTGTCGTCGTAGAACAGGTACAGCCGGCCCTCGTCGGGGTCGTGGTGGAGGGACAGCAGCGCGCGCCACCACCACTCGCGGAAGTCCTGCGCCTCGTCGACGACGATCGCGTCGTAGCGCGGACCGAGCCGACGCGCCGCCTCCTCGAGCAGCCCGGGAAGCTCGTGCTCGAAGTAGGTGGAGCTCGGCTCGGACGTCTCGGGCATCTCCGGAAGGGTGAGGCCAGCCTCCTTCGCGAGGCTCGTGCAGAGACCGTGGAAGTGCGCGACGTCCAGACCCTCGTGGCCGTCGGTGCGCTCGCGAAGGTCCTCGGCCAAGAGACGGCTGAAGCACGTGAGGAGCGTCCGACGACCCTCGTCGGCCAGGCGCGTCGCCATGCCGATCGCGAGGAGCGTCTTGCCCGAGCCCGCCGGCCCGGAGACGGCCGCGCGCTCGCGGTTCAGCACGAACGCCCGAACCCACGCCTGCTCCTCGGTGAGCTCGACGATCTTCCTGTCCTCCTCGTCGAAGGCAAGCTTCAGCGGGGTCCGGATCTCAACCCGGAAGCCGAGCGCTTGGGCCAGTGCGTCCATCCCCTCGGCGCCGAAGGTGCGCCCTCGGTGACGCCAGTGACCCATGACCTCGGCGACACGCTGCTCGAGGCGGTCCATGTCGTCGCAGTCGATCACGACGGCGGCCGGGGCTCCCGGATGCGCGCCCTTCTCGTAGAGCCCGTCGGGGAAGGCGACGCCGAACCCGTACGACGGCTTCCATCGCTCCCATCCGGGCTGGGCCTCGAGGATCTGCACGAGGGAGTGCATCTCGTCCGCCGCCTGATGGAACGGATCTTCGCGGAGCGGGTGTCCGCCGGAGTGGCCGATCTGCGTCCACCGCCGCGTGGCGGGGTCGTACGCGATCCCGCCCCCCTTCGCCTCGAGCGCCAGGACCCCGTGCTCGGGGTGCGCGATCACGAAGTCCGCCTCGCCCTGGACCGGCCCGTCGCGTCCGGCGAGGACCCAGTCCACCGAGTGGTAGACGACGAACACGTCGCCGAGCTGCTCGAGGAACCCTTCGTAGAGCCGCCGCTCCGCCGCGCTCTCGGTATCGAGCATGGGGAACGGCACCATGCGAGCCATGCGTCGATGCCAGCCGTCGGATGCTGGACTCGCCTCAGGTGATCGTGGGACGATCCGGCCGCTCCCAGATGATCCTGCTCATCGCGGTCGTCGCGTTCGCCCTCGTCCTCGGCCTGCTTCTGAAGGGGAGCTTCCGCCGGTTCGAGGACCTGCGCCTGCGGTGGTGGGGGCTCGTGATCGTCGGCCTCGCCCTGCAGCTGCTCCCGTTGCCGAGCGGTCGCTCGAGCGGCGACCTCGTGGTCCGTGTCGCCGTGCTCGCGTGCTCGTACGGGTCGCTCATCTTGTTCGCCGCGCTCAACGTTCGGTGGCGCGGGATGCCGCTCGTGCTGATCGGGCTCGCGTTGAACGCCGCCGTCATCGTCGCGAACGGCGGGATGCCGGTGAGCGCCGATGCCATCGAGCGCTCCGGTCAGGGCGAGATGATGCAGGTGCTGATCGACGAGGGCGCCGCGAAGCACCACCTCATGACCGAAGACGACGTGCTGACGCCCCTCGCCGACGTCATCCCGATCCCGCCGCCAGTCGGGCAGATCGTGAGCGTGGGGGACCTGTTCGTCTACGCGGGGATCGTGTGGCTCGTGGTCGTCGTCATGCGAGGACGGACTCGGCCGAAGGGCCTGTCGTGGCTGGGGCCGTACCGGGGGAAGCACCGGCCGGGGGTGACAGAGGCGTCGCGGGCGCCAGCGCTGCTCCCTCCGAGGCCAGCCACGATGTCGGGATCTGGACGGTGATCTTCGTCCCCTCGCCCACCGCGCTGAGCACCTCGATGGTCCCCCCGGCGACGAGCGCTCGCTCGCGCATCATCGTCAGCCCGAAGTGACCCTCGGGCGCCGGGGCGGAGGTGTCGAACCCCACGCCGTCGTCGCGCAGCTCGAGCATAACCTCGTCGTCGATCGGCTTGACCGTGACCCAGACGTTCTTGGCGTCGGCGTGACGCAAGGCGTTCATCACGCCCTCGCGCGCGATGTGATACAGCAGCAACGCGATCGGCGGCGGCAGCGGGAGCTCGTCGATGTCGGTGTGGACGCGCACGTGCGAGTCCCGCGCAGTCTCGGCGATGAAGCTGTGGAGCGCCTCGGCGAGCCCCGCCCGCCCGAGCGGCGACCGGTGCAGATCTCGGATGAGCGCCCTGATCCGGTCCGACGTCCGGTTCTTCGTCTCCTTGATCTCCTCCAACGAGAGCCCGGTCTCCTCAAGCTTGCCCGCCGCAAGATGTCTCCGCGCGACGTCGACCTGGATCGAGAGCCGGAAGAGGTGCTGCGCAAGATCGTCGTGGAGGAATGCGGCGATCTGTAACCGCTCGTCCTGCCGTTCCTCCGCCATGCGGTTCGAGAGCGCCCGCAGGAGCTGCTCGCGATCCTGGAGCTCCTTGTGCGCCTCTTCCAGCGCCTTGCTCCGGAAGAACATCTGTCGAGCGAGGAGCAACGGAATCACGAATACCGGAACAGTCCAGAAACCAAGCGTTTCGTAGAACTTCGCCAGGAACAGGCCAAAGAAGGCCAGTCCAAGGTAGCTCACGAGAAACTCGCTCAACCTGCCTACGCGCAAGTCGCGAATCACCCTAAGAGGAGGCAGTCCAGTGTTGAGACTGACGGCGGCAGTCACGATTCCACTGTTGATTACGTAGTCGACAACAGCCGCGAGCAGCGCGGCCGGGACTAAGACCCATGTCGGCGACTCTTGCAGGTCGGCAAGAGCATGGAATACCGCACTCGCCGCTAGAACGGACAGAGCCACCTGACTCCGGTTGAACATGGCGCGGAGGAGCGAGACTTCGCCTTTGAACTCCCGAGGATCGGAGGCACCTGCGAAGGCGGTAATGGCTGCTGCAGGGGGGGCATACACAAACGCGACAACCATCAGAAGCGGGAACCCCACGCTGACCTGCAGACCGTGCCAGGCCGGAACCGGGAGGATCTCCACAGCCGCAATCGTGACGGCCCACAGGATGAGCCACGCGTCCCCGGACGGATCCTGTGCGAAGAGGGTGGCGATGACGGCGATGGTGGGGACCGTGATAAGTAGCTCGAACAGTCTCAGCCCGATCTTCTTGTCGGGAACGCTGCCCTGCGGCGAGGCAGGAGACTGACTCTGTTCGCCCTTCACATACCTATCTTGCACGCCTAGAGCCTGGGTGGGAACCACCCATATGGTTTCACCTACATCACTCGGCGTAGGCCGTTTCCCCTCTTGTCGGTCGAACGGGTGACACCCAGAGTATCTGTATCCGTCCACCAATAGGCGGGCGGCGAACCTGAAGGTGATTCTCGCCAGTTGGGGAGGAGGTGCGGAATGACGGTCGTCAAGCGGCTCGCCGTGGCTCTCGGCTCGCTGCTCGCCCTGGCGGTGGCTGGCGGCGCCCACTGGCGCTTCTGAACCCCATAAGACACGACGATGACGTCGTGTTTCGCCAACTACTAGATCCCGGCTTCACGTTGGGCCGGGATCTAGTCTGAGTTCTCCCCGTCCCCGATCTCGAGCGGCAGCCTTGCAACGATTCGCGTTCCCTGGGGAGAAGAATCGATGTGAAGAACCCCTCCAATCAACTCCACTCGCTCTCTCATCATCACGAGCCCGAAATGCGAATCGCTGTCAACTGAGGACTTGATGAAGCCGTGGCCGTCATCCTCGACCGTCAATCGCACAGCACCGTCATGGACACCGGCCTCGACGCGAATGGCTGACGCGCCCGAGTGACGCACTGAGTTGTTGAGAGCCTCCTGGATGACCTGGTACGCGAGTAGCTGGGTGAGTGGCGGTCCCCCGATGTCTTCAACATCCGTGATGAAGCTGGCCGGCGTGAGGGTTTGCAGGTGTCTTACGAGCAGCAAGAGCGTTCCCTTGAAACCGTGAGAGCCAAGCGGCGATCGCCTCAGCCCGCTAATCAGCCCACGAACCGCAGTATTCGCGGAGTCCACCGCTCTCAGGAGGACGGGGATGTCATCCTCGAGTTCGAGAAGCCGGCCCCTCGCGAGATCTTGTCGCAAGACCTGACCCATCAGGTGGACATTGACGAGAGGGGGAAGTACTTCGTCGTGCAGTCCTTCAGCGACAACGAGGCGTTCGTCGCGGCGTTCGTCCGCAACTCGACTCGAGACGACTCGCAACGCTTCAGACTTCGCACGCAGACGATCATCGGCCAGTTCAAGCTGCCTACTCTGGTCGAATGCCTGTCTGGCAAGGACAACTGGTAGAGCAAACGCCGCAAGCCCCCAGACACCGGTACCAAGGTAGGTCTGTGCAAGGACAAGACTCAGCAGCCCGTACGCCAGATACGTAAGAACGAACGAGACCGGGGAGCCCATCGTCAACGATCGGAAGACCCTCGCGGCAGGAACACCGTCGTGGAGCGACTTTGCTGTGACAACAAGGGCGTAGTTGAGGGCGCAGTCGGCCGTCAGAGCGAGCAGCGCTGCCAAGCCAGAGTCGGGCCATTCTCCTACAACGCCCCCCGCCGCTGAGAACACTAACGCAGCTAGCATCACGCTCAGTGAGACTTGAGCGCGGTTGTAGAGGGCGCGGAGCACCGAAATCTCGCCCCGGAACTCTCGTATGTCGGCATAGCCGACGAAGCCCAACGCACCCCCAACGCCGGGCCCGAAGAGGAAGCCAGCGGCCAGCAAGAGCGGTAGGTCGAGTCCGAGTTGTGGGCCGGCGTTAGAGGAGACCGATGCAAACCCAACCACAGCGATAGCGCTCAACCAAACGACAAGCCCCAGACCAGCACTCTGAACAACGGCCCTGTCACTCCACAGAGCGGCGGCGATGAGACCGACGGCAGCCGCGATCGCCACGGTGGCGAACGCGGTGAGCACGGCTGGGACCTCATCGGGCGTGCGTGGTTCAGGGGGAAGTCCTCGAGCGGCGGTTGCAGCAGACGCAGACATCGTCCCCCCCACCTCGATGCGCTGCGGCATCCTAGAGAGAGGTCGCCACAACGCGCAAGTCCGACAAAACGTCGGGCAGTACCATCGGCGGAATGAAGCCACGGATCCTGGTGGTCGAGGACGAGCAGGTGATCTCCGAGCCGCTCGCTGAGTACCTCGAGCGCGACGGGTTCGACACCGAGGTCGCGGCCACGTTGGCCGACGCCCGAGCGGCGTTCGACCGGCTGACGCCAGACCTCATCCTGCTGGACGTGATGCTCCCCGACGGGGATGGGCGGGATCTGGCACGGGAGGTCCGCAAGACATCGGACGTGCCGATCATCATGGTCACCGCTCGGGGCGAGGAGATCGACCGAGTCCTGGGGCTCGAGCTCGGCGCGGACGACTACGTCGTGAAGCCGTTCTCGGCACGCGAACTTGCGGCCAGGATCCGCGCCATCATGCGGCGAGGTCACCCGACCCAGCGTCGAGAACGGATCGAGGTCGGAGACCTCGTCCTGGATCCCGCCTCCCGCACGCTGATCAAGGCGGGCGAACCGATCGAGCTCGCTGCGCGCGAGTTCGACCTCCTCCACATGCTCATGGCGAACGCCGGACAGGTGGTCCGGCGCGAGGACATCATGGACGAGGTCTGGGATCCGCACTGGTTCGGGCCGACGAAGACGCTCGACGTCCACATCTCGTGGCTCCGCAAGAAGCTCGAGGACGACGCCTCGCATCCACGCTTCATCTCGACCGTGCGCGGCGTGGGGTTCCGGTTCATCTCGCCCGACGAGGCCGCGGAGTAGGAGGTCGCACACGAAGGTCCGCACCAGGCTCGTCGTGGCGTTCGGCTACATCCTCCTCGTGGTGTTCATCGCGCTCGGCGTCCCGCTCGCGGTGAACCTGGACCAACGGGCGACGCTCGAGCTCGAGACCGAGGCGCTCATCCAGGCACAGGGCATCGCGGCGGCGATCGGCGCCGAGAACATGGAGCTGCGCAACCGCGACGAGCTCGAGCGGATCGTGACGAGGTCCGCGAGCCAGGTCGGCGGGCGAGTCATCGTCGTCGACGCGACGGGCATCCTGGTGGCTGACTCGGCGGGAGCCCAGAGCCTGGGGGACAACTACGCGAACGGCGCCCGCCCCGAGGTCGACGCGGCGCTGAGCGGACGACCCGACTCGCAGATCCGGTTCTCCGAGGAGCTGTCGACCGACCTGCTCGCGACCGGCGTCCCGATCCAGGACGAGGGGTTCCTGGTCGGCGCGGTGCGCATCACCAAGCCGATGTCCGACGTGCGCAGCCAGACGAGGAGGGCAACGCTCGGTCTCCTCGTCGTCGCGCTCGCCGGGCTGGGAGCGGGCCTGCTCCTCGCCTGGGCGCTTGCGAGCTCGTTCGCCCGGCCCCTGCGGCGCCTCGCCGATGCGTCCGAGCGCCTCGGCGCCGGCGACCTCTCGGCGCGCTCGGAGCGCTTGGGGGGCGCGGAGGAGATCGAGCAGCTGGGACGCTCGTTCGACCAGATGGCTGACCGGGTCGAACGCACCGTGCTCGCGCAGAGGGAGTTCGTCGCGAACGCCTCGCACCAGCTCCGTACCCCTCTCACCGGGATGAAGCTGCGACTCGAGTCCGCGCTCGACGAGATCCGGGATCCGGATGTCCGCAAACAGCTCGAGGCCGCCGACCGCGAGGTCGACCGCCTCGCCGAGATCGTCGATCGGCTCCTCCTCATGGCGCGCCAGATCGAGGAGGGCCAGCCGACCAGCGTGGATCTCGGCGACGCCGTCGCTCGGGCCGTCGCTCGCTGGGAGGAGCGTGCGACGCGACAGGGAGCCTCGCTCCTCGCGCGGGGCGAGGGCGGCGACGCCCAGGCGAACCCGGCGGACGTGGACCAGATCCTCGACAACCTCCTGGACAACGCGATCGCCTACGCGCCGGGCGAGATCGTGCTCGAGACCGCGTCCGAGGACGGCCACCTCGTGGTCGCGGTCCAGGACCGTGGCCCCGGGATCCCGAGCGAGGAGCGGGAGCACGTGACGGACCGCTTCTACCGCGGCCGCGGGGCGCCGAGCGGCGGATCGGGTCTCGGCCTGGCGATCGCCCGAGAGCTGGCCGAGAAGTGGGGCGGCTCCCTCGAGGTCTGCAGCCCCGAGGCGGGGACGCGGATCGAGCTCCGTCTGCGCGCCGCCCGCCCGTGACCTTTACCTCCTCTTAGCACGGCGGGTCCTACGCTCCCCCCATGCGGAAGATCCTCATGGCCCTCGGGCTCGGCATCGCCGGTGTGGCGCTCGCCCTCGGACTCACGGTGGGGGCGCTCGCCGTGGCGGGTCCTGACGTCGGAGAGCCTCCCACGCCCCCGGCGCTCGGCGCGGTGCTGAAGGCGTCGCCCACGCCCACGGAGCCACAGCCCGACACGAACGACGGCAAGGACGACGGCAAGGACGACGACCGATCGCCATCGAAACCGACCGCCTCACCCACCTCGGATGCCTCGACGGGCGATGGCGGCGGGACGTCCGACGATCACGGGTCGGGCGACGACTCGGGCTCCGAGGACCACGGCTCCGGCGACGACGGCTCGCACGGGGACTCGGACTCGGGGTCTGAGGACGACGAGCCGGACGACGACTGACCGAGCGTGTCGTCGCAGCCTTCCGAGACCGACGACGACGAGGACTGGTCGCGGTTCGGCACGACCCTCCGCTTCCCCTGCGACGCCCGTCACCGCCCTCTCCCACCCAGGTGACGGGCGTCGCCGTTTCCCGGCGCCTCTCGCGGGGAACTGACACCGGCATGAACCATCGAGGCTCGGGCGACGAACACCGCCCGAAGACGGAGGGGAGTACCCCGCGCGGCGGCACCGTCATCCCGGCGAGAGCCCGGTGCCGCCGGCCCTCGGGCCGGGAAGACCTCCGACGGAGACCGAGCCGGCATCGCGCCGGCCCTGACGTCGGAGGGAGCACGAGGTGGCTGTCGACCTGTGGGTGTGGGGCGCGTTCGTCGGACTGATCCTGTTCCTGCTCGGGCTGGACCTGTTCGTCTTCCACCGCGAGGCGCATGAGGTCTCGTTCCGCGAGGCGACGAAGTTCAGCGTCTTCTGGATCGCGCTGGGCCTGGCGTTCGGCGCGCTGATCTTCGCGTGGCAGGGACCGAGAGCGGGCGGCGAGTACCTGGCCGGCTACCTGATCGAGAAGAGCCTGGCGGTCGACAACATCTTCGTCTTCGCCCTGATCTTCGGGTACTTCTCGGTCCCGGCCAAGTACCAGCACCGGGTCCTGTTCTGGGGCGTGGTCGGTGCGCTCGTGTTCCGTGCCGCCTTCATCGCCGGTGGGGCGGCGCTGCTCGAGAGCTTCCACTGGACGATCTACCTGTTCGGCGCGTTCCTGGTGCTCACCGGGATCCGGATGGCCCGGCACCGCAACGAAGAGATGCACCCCGAGCGCAACCCAGCGCTCCGGCTCTTCAAACGCCTGGTCCCCACGACGGACGAGGAACACGGGCAGCGGTTCGTCGTGCGCCACGCCGGCAGGCTGATGGCCACACCGCTCCTGGCGGTGCTCGTGCTCGTCGAGACGACCGACATCCTCTTCGCCGTCGACTCGATCCCGGCGATCTTCGCGGTGACGAGCGACCCGTTCCTGGTGTTCACGTCGAACGCGTTCGCGATCCTGGGCCTGCGGGCGCTGTATTTCATGCTCGCCGGGATGATCGAGCGGTTCGTCTACCTCAAGGTCGGTCTCGCCGCGGTGCTGGTGTTCGTCGGCGCCAAGATGCTGCTCAGCGACGTGATCGAGGTCCCGATCTGGGCCTCGCTCCTAGCGATCGCGACGATGATCGGCGTCTCGGTCCTGGTCTCGCTCCGCGCAACCGCCGACCGTGCTCCGGCTCGGCCCGAGGTCGTCGAGGAGGACGAGGCTCCGTTCGAGACCGAGGCCGTAGGATGAGCGTCCAGATGGGCAACGTAGCTCGGTGGGTCTGGTTCCCCTTCGACGTGACGATCCGGTTCATGCTGCGCAACGGCAAGCGGATCGCGATCACGGCCGTCGGGGTCGTGCTCCTGCTCGTGGGGCTCGCGATGATGGTGCTGCCCGGGCCCGGCGTGCTTCTGATCATCGCCGGCCTGGCCGTCCTGGCGACCGAGTACGTGTGGGCGCAGCGGATGCTCAACTACGCGAAGGACAAGGCCGAGCAGGCCAAGAACAGGGTGCTGCGCCGGGGCAGCGAGAACGCCCCGTCCGTCGAGCCGCCCGAGGTCGGACCCCGGGGCTAGGCTAGGGCTCCGTGGGCAACATCCTCGTCGGGACGTCGAGCTGGACCGACCCAACCCTCGTGAAGGAGGGTCACTTCTACCCGTCGGGCGTGAAGACCGCCGAGGCCCGTCTCCGCTACTACGCCGAGCACTTCCCGCTCGTGGAGGTCGACTCCACCTACTACTTCCCACCCTCGGAGCGCAACGCGGTCCTGTGGATCGAGCGCACGCCGCCGCATTTCACGTTCAACATCAAGGCCTACTCGCTGCTCACGAACCACCCGACGAAGCTCGGGTCGATCGCCAAGGACCTGCAGGACGAGATCCCGCCCGAGCTGCGCGAGAAGCGCAACGTCTACCGCGAGCAGCTGCCGGACGCGGTCGTCGAGGAGGTGTGGCAGCGGTTCCACGACGCGCTCATGCCCCTGCACTCGGCTGGCAAGCTCGGGGCGGTGCTCTTCCAGTTCCCGCAGTGGTTCGTGATCGGGCGCAGGAGCAAGGACTACGTGCTCGAGTGCGCCGAGCGGCTGAGGGACTTCCGGATCGCCGTCGAGTTCCGCCACAAGACGTGGCTCGAGGAGCGAAACGTCGAGGAGACGCTGTCCTTCCTCGAGCAGCACGACCTGCCGTTCGTGTGCGTCGACATGCCGCAGGGATTCGACTCGAGCCTGCCGCCGATCGCCGCGGCGACGGCGAAGGACCTGTCCATGGTCCGGTTCCACGGTCGGAACACGGAGACCTGGAACGTGAAGTCGGACACCGCGTCCCCGCGCTTCCGCTACGAGTACTCGCAGGACGAGCTGCTCGGGTGGGTGCCGAAGATCCGCGACATCGCGGCCCAGACGCGCGAGACCCACGTGCTCATGAACAACTGCTACCGCGACTTCGCGGTCAACAACGCGCGAGACCTGAGCGCGCTACTCGAAGAGTAGGTGAGACGTCCGGCCCAGGCCCGCGGGCAAGCCCGCGTGGAAGGGAGGGTAGCCTGGGCCGGACGATCATCGATCCGGTACCGGGCATACCGGCTCCGGATACCCCCTCGACTCTAGCAGTGCGGAGTGCCGCCAAGGGCCGAGGACGAGAGGTGCTTCCACGCCCCGCAGTTCCCGGACGTAGCGACGGACGTAGTCGCCCTGGGGATCGAACCGTCGGGCCTGCCGGACGGGGTTGAAGGACCTCGAGCGTCGAGGATCGGTGCCGGTGCCGGCGACCCACTGCCAGCCACCAGCGTTGCTCGCCGGATCGCCGTCGACGAGGTACCGCGCGAAGTGTGCCGCGCCCTCCTGCCACGGAACACCCAGGCGGCGCGTGAGGAACGACGCCACGACCATCCGCACGCGGTTGTGGATCCATCCCTCGCGCCGCAGCTGACGCATCCCCGCGTCGACGAGCGGCAAGCCCGTCATGCCGTCCTTCCACAGCTTCAGGGCGTGCCCGACCTCGAGGGGCGGGGGGTCGAGTGTCGGACCCTCGCGCAGGTCCTCCCACGCGAGACGCGAGTCGTGCCACAGGAGCTGGCCGAAGAAGTCGCGCCAGGCCAACTGGCGGACGAAGCCCTCGGCGCCAGGGACCTGTGCGGCGCGGGAGGCGACCTCGTTCGCGGAGACGAACCCGAGCCGCAGGTACGGCGACAGACGAGAGGTCGCGTCCGCCGCGGGGTCGTTGCGGGCCTCGTCGTAGGTCGCCGCGCGAGCGCCGAGGAACGCGTCGAGCCGCCGTCGGGCGGCTGCCTCCCCGCCGCTCGGGAGATCGAGCGCGTCGGCCGTGATCGAGCGAGGATCGGGGAGGGGATCCGAGGCGACCTCGGCAGGGACCCGGACGGCCCCCGGCGCGCCGAGCACCGAGCGCCGAGGCGCCGCCGCCCACGCTCGGTGGTACGGCGTGAAGACGACGTACGCACCGCGCCCGGCCGGCGCCACGTCACCGGGATCGACGATCGCGTTCCCCGGGAGCACGCGGAGCTCGATGCCCTCGCGCGCGAGGCCGTCGGCGAGCCGGGCTTCGCGATCCCGGGCCGTCGCGGTCACGTCGCCCGTCACGAGCACGCGATCGACGGACGCCTCCCGGGCGAGGGCGATCGCGGTTCGAGCCACGTCGCCGTGACGGAGCACGAGCCGTCCGCCCCGCTGCTCGAGCGAGCGGTGGAGGTCGTGGAGGCCCTCGAGGAGGAACCGGGATCTGTTCGGCGAGACCCGCAGCAGAGACGGATCGAGCACGAACAGCGGCACGACCTCGTCCGAGGACCGCACGGCGTCGGTGAGCGCCGGGTGGTCGTGGACCCGCAGGTCGCGCGTGTACAGGACGAGGGTGCGCACCCTCCGAGCGTAGGCCCACGGCGCGCCTCGGGGCGGCGCCGAACCTCTGCAAACCCGGTCGGCTCCGGCCGGATCAGTCCCCGGGAGTGGGGGTGTCGCTCGGCGTCGGCGTGATGGTCACCGTGAGCGGGGGCGCGAGGCTGACCGACGGCGAGGGCGTGAGCACGAGCTCGCCGAAGTCTTGGCTCACGAGGTGCCGCGTCACCGTCAGGCTGCCGGTGTCCGGGAACTGCTCGATGACGTCGTAGGCGACGAGTTCCGCCTCGGGCCCGCGCGAGAGGTAGAGCACCTCGGCCGAGAAGGGGATGTCGAGCCCCCGGAACACGCCGGCGCCCGAGCCTCCGGTCGTGCCGATCCGCAGGAACAGCGTCCCGTTCAGGACGCGCACGCCGGTCTCGTGGAAGTGCCCCGAGATCACGAGCGGCACGGTGCCGGCAACCGTCTCCGCCATCCGGTCGTCGTGCACAGCAACGATGTCGGGCAGCTCGTCGAGCGTCTCGAGGTCCTCGGCGATCTCGAGCCCCGCGGCACGCGCCTGGGCCTCGTACGCCTCGGCGTCCACCTCCTCGCCACGCGCGGGCGTGTACGCGGGATGCCCCAGCCCATAGAGCGTGAGGCCGTCGACGTCCTCGGCCGTGCCGTCGAGCACCGTCGCGTTCGGCAGGGCGGCGATATCCGACTGCAGGCTCGCCGGGTCGTGGCTCCCGCGGACGAACACGTACGGGCGCTCGAACCCAGGGATCCTCGTAGCGATGAGGTTCTCGATCGACGTCCCGAACGACGTCGTGTCGCCGGTGTCGATCACGATGTCCACGTCGAACGATTCCGCGATGTCCTGTGCGAAGTCCATCCCGAGTGGCGTGGCATGGATGTCCGATATGTGAAGGACGCGCACGACGTCGTCGCCGACGAGCGGTTGCGCCTGGATCGAGGTGTACGCGCGTGTCGCGCCGACGATGAGCGTCTGCAGACCCGCCCGGAAGTCCTCGATGCGATCGGTCGCCTCCCGCACCGGCCCGATCAGCTTGGCCGCGGTGCCGAGCGAGCCGGTATACGTCGGCTCGGCGAAGGCGGCCGGGCGATAGGTCCGCCACGCGAGGACCTCCGCCCCGCCGACGGCGACGAGCGCCGCCACCGCCGCCGCGAGGATCAGCTTCCATCGCGTGCGGAACACGAGGAGCGCCAGGACCAGGGCGCCGATCACCGAGACCTCGACCAGGCGCACCCCGAGACGTCTGACCTCCGCGAGCGCGTCGGCCTGGACCTGCTCCGAGAGACCCTCGACGCCGATCCGGCCGACGACCTCGGTGAGCCGCTCGACCCCGACGTCCTCGAGCGTGGCCGAGATCCGCAGCGGGGACGTGTGCGTGTCGGCGATCAGGTGCCCGAACGGCGGGAGGCCGATCTCGGTCTCCCCGCTCCCGAAACCGGCCGCGACCTCGACCCGGAAGGGCCCCATCGGGACCTCGGCGCGGCCGAGCAGCAGGGCGCCGAGCCACGCTCCGACGAGCCCGACGAGCATCGCGAGGCCGAGCTGCGCCGCCCGGCGGATCCGATCGTCGTCCCGGATGCCCATGGCATCCACTCTAGCCAGCGAGGTGACCTGCCCCGGGTGTCCGGTGCCTGCTGGGGTACGCTCGACGCGTGTTCGGCCGACCGTGGCGGATCGTGACGATCCGCGGGATCCCGGTGTTCGTCGACCCCTCGTGGGTCTGGATCGCCGTGCTCCTCACCTACAGCCTGTGGGCGCAGCTGGAGCGGACGCGGAGCGACCTCAGCTCGGGTGCGGCGCTCGCGTACGCGGTGCTCGGGTCGGTGCTGTTCTTCGGCGCGGTGTTCCTGCACGAGGGGGCCCACGCGGTCGCGGCGCGCCTGAACGACATCGAGGTCCAAGGGATCACCCTCGTCATCTTCGGCGGGTACACGAGCGCGCGCGTCGACCAGAAGGGTCCCGGCCCGTCGTTCACGATCGCCGCGGTGGGGCCGGCCACCAGCCTCGCGCTCGGCGGCATCTTCTGGGTGCTGTCCCAGGTCACCGAGACGGCCAACCCCGCCCTGTCGGGGCTCCTCGGCTACGTCGGCTGGGTGAACCTGATCATGGCGGTGTTCAACGTGCTGCCCGGGCTCCCGCTCGACGGCGGCCGCATGCTGCAGTCCGTCATCTGGAAGGTGACCGGCCGCCACGATCGCGGCACGCGGGTCGCGGCGTGGACGGGCATGGCGCTCGGGGTGCTGCTGATCGCGTACACACTGTTCGAGCTAGCGAGGGGCGGCTCGGACTCCTACAGATACATCTGGTTCGGCATCATCGGCCTGTTCATCTTCCAGGGGGCACGGGCGCAGGACCGGCACGCCGGGGTCGCGCGCGGGCTCTCGGGCGCCACGGTCGCCGATGCGATGGAGCCGCCGCCCCCGGCGGTCCCGGCGGACATGACGCTGTCCGAGGCGCTCGACCGGTTCCTCCGCGGTCACGAGGAGGAGGCGTTTCCCGTCCTGGAGGCCGGCCGCGTCATCGGCATGGTGTCCTTCTCCTCGGCGCGCGAGATCGGGGTCGAGGATCCGCTCCGCCCGGTCCGTGACGCCGTCATCCCCCTCACGCAGGTGATCCTCGCCCACCCCGACGACCCGCTCGAGGAGGTCTCCGCCAAGCTCGGCACCGGCCGCGCCGCCCTCGTCCTTCGCGAGGGCCAGCTCGTCGGCGCGATCACCGGGTCCGCGGTGATCCGGTACGCCCGCGCCCATCGCTCCTGAGCCGTCTCGCCGTGTCGGCGACCGGCGGTAGCATCGGCGACGTGGCCCCCCACCCCTTCGACCCCGATCCCGATCAGCGCCGCGTCCTCGAGCACGAGCGCGGCGCGCTGCTCGTGCTCGGCCCGGCGGGGACCGG